>JASJGS010000142.1:0-23882 GCA_033791445.1 Bacteroidales bacterium
GTAATGGCCCCTTTTTTGGCATCAATACTTATTTTATAACATTTATTCTCTAGTATAGGATTTTCAACATCCAAAGATTCAGGTTCATTAGAATACTCATCCAGAAGTTCAATACGATAATTTTTGTATCCATATTCTGGAATATCATCTACCCAAATCCCCCAGTAAGTACCATCACTCCTATGCGAAAAGGCCTGTGCTTTACACTCATTACCTTCTTTATCTACAATTCTGAAATTCTTTTCTTTAGGGATTATTTGATGATCAATATAAACTGTAATCATACCACTACGTTTCCAATTCAGAGTATTAAATACTGCAAGAGTAGGCACATCGGTTTTAAGAACTTTACTCTGTAGTTGGCCCATTACCTCCTCACCAATTATCCGTGCTCGTTTAAAAGCTTCCCATGCATAAGCCTCTTTCTGCCGTCTTTGCTGCATGGTACTTTCACCATAAGGATCCCGAACACTTTCTGATGATCCAAAAGTATGCTCATCATAGAACAATAAGGCATGGTTTACCTCATCGACACGTTGCACAAAACCATCTGGCATGGTAGCTCCCATGGCCATGGCCATTGACATTCCCCCGGTATTAGCAATAAGGTCTACATGAGCATCCCTGGAAGCAGCCAGCTCCCTGGCCCCAGACCCAAATCCATCTGTCCACCAATCTGGCCAGGCTGCTCTATACACAGGCAACTTATCAGAATATTTTGCTTCTATTACCTCAAAAAATTCACTTACCGTCGCTGATTTTATTTTAGGCCATTCATAAATCTCATTCCATTTCTTAATCATATCACTTGATAAGGTTGATGGAGGTGAATTATCGGTTAAAAATCCAGAATGTTGAATGTGAATGATATCGTAGGGATAATCAAGCTTATCCAACTCTTCAAGATAATTAAGTAGTTTATTCTCAAACTGGTTAAAATCACCTGAATGAATCCCAAAACTATTGCCAGTCATATAATGTTCCGCTCTGAAGGCTAACATCCTTTTTCCGGAAGGCGATTCCCACCAAAACGCTGTGGGTTTATCAAAGCATATTAAAGCCCTGTGGCCATGTGTGCCCATGTTCAAATATTTCACCCCCAATTGTGGAAAGTACTCACTAAAGCACCATCCTATTCCATTAACATCATCCTGCATAGCCGTTGTAACAGGTATATCAAATTCTTTAAATCTCTTCAGTGGTTGTAGGGATGCAGCCAAGGTTTGTTCATCTGGCAGTTCGTCAAAATTAAAATACATTCCAGTTACTTCTATTCGGCCTTCCTGAATTCTCTTTTTCAATCTCTCAATCTGGGCTATTGGCCTTACTTTCAGGTATTCATCCACTGGCCATGCGGCTTCACAGGTCCATCTGAATTTTGCATCATCTGGATAATCGTCCGTCTGATCACAATAATCCAAGGCATAATCGATAAAACGCAAATGCTCAGCCAAAATCTCAACCTGTGCGCGAGTATACCCAATATCAGTGTGTGAGTGTTGTACAAAATTAACGTTCCATTTACGCACAGGATCTATTGAAATTTCCTTTTCATAACTTACCGATTTACTTTCCACTCTAACATCTACTTCCTTAACTTTTTTAGTTTCTGGCACTGTAATTCTTTGAAACTGGTGTCCAAAAGTGAGCTCCATAGTTTTAATTACTTTTCCACCCAGGATAAGAGTTCCACTTTCATCAGGTCCGAAATGATATATGTTCATGCCTATTACTTGTTCACTTCCTGCTTCAGTAAGAATTAGAGCAGGACTTGATGACATTGATATGCCTGACTCAAGCGGTTTCTTAAAAGCCATATACCATGCCTGACTATTCGATGCACTACCTCTTACTTTGATTCTTATTGGTTTTCCTTTCTGAAGCATTTCCTGAGGAACTCTTAGAAACATAAAACCAAATAAATCTCCGGCACCATCCACACCATCTGCTACAAAGTTTAAGCGGACACCTCCTGGACTAGTCACCTCCCAACTATCTTTACTAGAAGTATAAAAATCCAGCTCTTCAGTATCATTCACCGTTAATATCATCTTTGCATTTCCCAGGTTACTGCCCATGCCGGCCAGCCAAAGAAAAACAACATCCTTCTGGCCTAGATTTTCAGGAACAGCTTCAGTTTTCCATTCCATTATCTGATTCCCAGTAGTTGCCCTGATAAGAAGACACGCTTTATATCCTGGAATGGTGGTTGTATAAGCAAAGTCATTACCTGAAATCTTTTTAGAGAAGCCCATTAAGAGTACCTCATCTTGGGTTATGATTTCCTGGGAATATGCAGAACTTATTATAATAATAATACTTAATAATAATAGATATATATATTTCATAATTAAGGTGTTACATTAAAAGATAGGAGCACATATGGTGGATAACAATCTTCTCAAATACAGTAAAATCAAATGGGATAGAATCCCACCTAAATATACCTGATAAATTTAGTAAAAAAGCGTAGCTATTATCTAATATATTTGTTCCTTTATATTTCTCATCAATTTCAAATTTTAAATGTATATCAAAAAACTATTACTTTCTTTTATATTCCTGACGATTATTTTTTTTGCAAACAACAATTATTCAACTGCTTTTTCTGGTGATTTAAACTTACAAAAAGAAAAAGGAATAATATATGGTAAAGTAACAGATACCGAAGGGATTGGATTAGAATATGCCTCTGTTTTTATCGCCAACACCACTTTTGGTACAATTACAAATGAATTAGGTGAATATTCCCTGCCAAATATACCATACGGATCACATTTGCTGGTTGTATCCTATGTGGGCTACCAGTTTAAAAAGACACAGATACAATTGAATAAGGCAAAGCTCTCTCAAAACATACAATTAATGAACTTAGATGTAGAGCTAAATGAAATTCAGGTAAGTGCTGAGAAATCGAAGAATAAATGGAAACAGAATTTAAAAAAGTTTCAGGAAAACTTTATAGGTACCAGCAATAATGCACAACAATGTAAGATTTTAAATCCACAGGAGCTAAGGTTTCATTATGATAAAAATGAAAAGGTACTTACTGCAGAATCAACTGATATGCTCACCATTGAAAACAATGCATTGGGATATAAAATTCAGTATGTTCTTGAAAATTTCGAACTGCACAAAGATGGCTCTTTTAAATATTCTGGGAGTGCCAGTTTTATACCTCAGGTAGCTTCCAACCCTGAAGAAGAAAAGTCATGGATGTCAAACAGAAAAAAAGCGTATTACGGTTCAATCAAGCACTTTTTGCGATCTCTTTATAAAAATAGCCTTACTGAAGAAGGATATTTTGTAATCTCCACAGCTTCAATGGTGCCCTTCAAAAACTATGATGAGCTTCAGAAAAAACTTGACCCATATAAGGAACCTGTCGGAACAGCCATAAACATATTACTCGGAAATTATTATTACGAAAGAAATTTACATTTTAGAAATTACCTCTATGTAGTTTATACTAAAGAAGAGGAAGAATATTATTTTGTTGGCACTGCAAATCCTGAGTATAAATTTATTCCATTCCAGCAGTCGTGGGTACAAATGAGAAAAACCCAATCTGAATTCAATGTTTTGGGATATTTCAATAAGCCTTATGAGATAATGGTATATGGAAATTGGGCCTCAGAAAAACTCGCAGAATCACTTCCTCAAGATTACTTTCCTGGAAACTAAAATCTACTTGACCTTGAGTCTAACTTAAAAATACTGTAAGATGATTATTAAACAACAGTTTAGTCTTATTCTAATTGGATTAATTACTTTGCTGAATCCTTCCTGCCAGACGGAAAAGGCAGATTGGCAAATAGCTGATATTCCCATTAAAACCCAATGGGCTGAATCAATTGATTCTCAAAACCCTTGGCCAGAGTATCCACGACCTCAACTTGTTAGAAACCAGTGGTCGAACCTAAATGGGCTATGGAAGTATACAATCCAGGCTAACGGTCTTGATAGCCCCACAGAATGGGAAGGAGACATATTAGTACCATATCCGGTTGAATCAGCTCTTTCCGGTGTTAAAAAACAGGTTGGAAAAGACAGCGTTTTATGGTATCACCGACAATTCACCTTACCAGCAGTGTGGAAAAATAAAAGAATTCTGCTTCATTTTGAAGCGGTTGACTGGATGACAACTGTTTGGGTAAATGGTAAAAAAGCAGGCATGCACAAAGGCGGTTACGATCCTTTCACATTTGATATCACTGAACTTTTAAATCGTTTTGGAAAGCAATATATCAAGATATCAGTTTGGGACCCAACGAGTGATGGTACTCAACCCCGGGGAAAACAGGTAAATGATCCAGGGGGTATCTGGTACACATCAACTACAGGTATTTGGCAGACAGTATGGCTGGAAGGAGTGCCACAGTCCTATATTGAGTCATTCCAATTAATTCCAGACATTGATAATAAATCATATGACATTTCTGTAGTTAACAAGCACCTGGAGAAAAATGACAAAATTAAAACTCTTACCTTCCTGGATAATAATTTAATTGATGAATCGGTTTTTGATGCATCCTCTCCTCAAACCGTAGCTATTTCTGAATTAAAACTATGGTCTCCTAAAAATCCACAATTATATGATCTAACAATTCAGCTTTTGAGAGATGATGAAGTAATTGATGAGGTAAATACTTATTTTGGGATGCGGAAGATTTCCTTAGAAAAAGATGAGAACGGGAACCCCAGAATTTTCCTTAATAATTCTTTTGTGTTCCAGAATGGTCCGCTTGATCAGGGTTTCTGGCCAGATGGACTCTACACTCCTCCCTCCGATGAGGCCATGAAATTCGACCTGGATATGATTAAAGCCATGGGATTTAATATGCTCCGGAAACATGTTAAGATTGAACCCAGAAGGTTCTATACATGGTGCGATAAAATGGGGATTCTTGTCTGGCAGGACATGCCCAGTGGTGATGAATACCTTGGACGCGATAAACCGGATATTGAAAGAACTGAAGAATCAGCTCAACAATTTGAATGGGAACTGTCTCGATTGATCAAGACTAAATTTAATAATCCCAGCATAGTTATTTGGGTACCCTTTAATGAGGGATGGGGCCAATATAAAACAGCTGAAATTGTTGATCTTATTAAGGACATTGACACTAGCCGTTTGGTTAACAGTGTAAGTGGATGGACTGACAGGGGTGTAGGTGACATGTTGGACCTGCACCACTACCCTGAACCAATTTGCCCTGAACCAGAAGAAAACAGGGCTATTGTCTTAGGAGAATTTGGTGGCCTTGGCCTTGCATTGGAAGGCCATACCTGGGTTGATGAAAACTGGGGATATAGAAAAATGCAAACAGAACAGGAATTACTCCAACGTTATGAAGATTTTTATTCTGAGGTTTGGAGGTTTGCAAAAGAGAAAGGCCTCAGTGCTGCCGTATATACCCAAATATCTGATGTTGAAACCGAAACAAACGGGCTTATTACCTACGATAGAAAAATTATAAAACTGGATACAACGATACTTAAAAGAATTAATACTGGAACGTTTTAATCAAGTATGGTGATTTTCTGGAAAGCCTGACTCATCATTAATGGGTTTCAAGCTCAGATAAATAAGTATGCCTGGCCAAGCCCAATAAATAAAAAACTGTACTAATCATCCAGCATTGGATTATCATACCAGATCTTTTCACCCAATTCAAAATCATAAAGTGTAAGTATCCTTATCATGTAGTATGATTCCCAATAGTTCTCTATAGATGAAATATAATCACGCTTTGCCGATTCTCTTTCTGCAAGGGATATGTTAAGATCAGTAATACTAATTTCACCATTCTGGAATTTTTTCAAAGCAATTTTATAACCATCCTCGGCTACTTTATCTGCTTCGTGTGCTGTTAGAAGCTGATCTTTTATCAAATTAAACTGCTCTACCTGTACGATAATAAGTCGTTCAAAATCAGACCTATCTTGTTCTACATCATATATAATTAAGTCGCGTCTAGACTCAGCCAATTTCACACCAGATTTAGACCGTCCCCAATCCAAAATTGGAATACTCATAGAAAGACGCACAGCTTGTTGTTGTTCAGGGTTTTGATATACCCCTGGAATATTATCAGCACTGTTTGAAAGTCCAAAATTACCTCTCAATGTTGCACTCAATCCCTGGCTCCTTTTAGCTCGAACCAAACCTCTTTCAGCATCAATAAGCCTTCTTTCAAATTCCGGAGTTTCTTTCCTATTCTGCAATGCTTCTGACAGGGCAATTTCTGAATCAACTTCATATAGTATCATTTCTAAGGGGATCTCGAGGTCAATTATAATATCCTGATCTAATCCAGTGTATCTTTTCAGCTCATAATCGGCATTTTTCAAATCCATTTCAGCCTTACTCAAGGCTTTTTGAGCATTTAATACTGAAAGTTTTATCCTGGAGAAATCGTTTTCGGAAATTTCACCAAGTCTCTGTTTTACCTGAGCAATTTTGAGGTTATCCTGACTATTTTTCAAATTGCTCTCAGCCAGGCTGAAATTTGTTTGAATCGTTAAATATCGGAAAAACCTGGACGTAGCAGCATGTGAAATTTCCTCTATTGACTCAATAAAGTTTTTCTGCGCCTCCTCATATACAAGTGGCTCAGTTCTTCTTGCCCATTTTGCCCAGTTGTAGGCAAAAATAGGCTGGGTAAAACCAATTGAAAACGGATTCCCTGAGAAGCTTGTGGTATTGTTGTTGAAGTCCTGTATCCCGTATAAAGAAGTTACTGCATATATTGATGTCCCTGTTTGAGGAATAAATTGGTTAAGCGCCAGGTTGGTAGAGGCTGCAAGTTGAGAAATATTTTTAAACTCCACACTTCCATCTGGCTGGGTAACAGGGGTGGTTGTCTGTGCATAATTAGGAATATCACCCGAGAGGACTAATTGAGGTCTAAACCTTGTTCGAAAATTTTTCCACCGCCAATAGTAGTTTACATCCCTGTTTTGTGCGTATTTAATGGCAGAAGATTGTGTAATGGCCAGGCTAATAACATTCTTTAGACTAAGAGACGTTTTGCTTTGGCTTGTCTGTCCAAATGATTTCTCACCTGTCATTAAGAAAGGTAATCCTGCAACCAATAATAATATTCTTAAAACTTTCATCTGGCAACAATTGAATCATTTACTGAATGTCAATTTCTTCAATATTTCGAAAAACTGATATATCCGAAATAATTATCTGGTCTCCTTCATTAACTCCTGAAACTATTTCAACATATTCCGCACCCAATAAACCAGTAGTTATCTTTTTTCTTTTTGCAACACCTGATTTAATCAGAAACACTTCCATTTCTTCACCTTTGCTCAATGCTGGCCCAATATTTACTCGTAAGATACTGTCTTTATGAGCGTTTACGACCATTAGTTCTATACTCATATTAGGCAAAAGCTTATTGTGGTTACTTCGCTCAAGAAAAACATCAAATTCAATCTGATTGTTTACAACCTCAGGACTAATATTCCCAATCTGACCATAAAGCCTATCATTATCAATTAATGCATATACAGTTTTTCCAGTTTCTAAGATTCCAGCATAACTATCTTCAATGGTACCTTCAATCTTAAACGCTGATAAATCGGACATTTTCACCAATAGCTTATGATTGCTGACTCTTTCACCCTTTTTGCCGTAAACCTGCAAAATAATGCCAGAAGATGGAGCTCGAATAACCATTCTTTTTAGTAAATCTGCGGTTGCATTAAGATTTTTTTCCTGGATCTCTATCTGCAATTTTAGTCCCTCATAGTCTGCATTTAATTGCTCCAGTCTGATGGAATTCTTTTCCATAATAGTTTCGAGATCTTTCTCTGCCAGTACCAATTCTTGTTTTGTCTGATCAAATTTAGCAGGGGAAATCCCTCCAACCTGTAAGAGTTGCTCTTGATCAGCAAGTTCTGATTTCAATGAAACAATTTTCAACTTCTTTACCTCAACATTGTACTCCAAATCAACCCTCGTACTACGGGCATTAAGCAAATTTTTCTGCAAGCTGTTTTCCTTTACCTCCAATTGGTCCTTTATGTTTTCAATCTGATTCAAAATTGGTTCTGGATCTAATACAATAATTTGTTCTCCAGCCTCCACATGACTACCAGGTTCACTGATAATTTCCTTAATTATTGAAGCAGCCGGGCTTAATATCAGGACTTCACTTCCTGGTTGGACGACTCCTTGCGCTGGGAGAGATTCAGTGACACTACCACGATCAACAAAAGCAGTTTCAAAATCACCTGTTTGCAAAGATGGAGTTAAGGTATATCTGTAAACAAAATAGGCTAAAACGGCAAGTACAATAACAGCCAATACAGCAATTAAAATTTTCTTTCCTGACATATTCTAAATCTTTAGGCTATTAAAAAAATTATACCATTCATCAATCCAGTCATTTTGTCTATTGCAATCTGAGAAATGCACAAAATATATCGAAAAAATAACTGAACAATTCAGTGTTAAAACGATTTAGCAATTCAACTTACAAAAATACATTAAAAAACTTTAAATTCCCTTGATTAAATACAGGTTTTCACATTGATCAATCAATTTAGAATCTTTTAACTGGCAAAAGATCCTAGATTGAATACAATTCATCATAAATGATTGCAAAACAGTCTGTAATCCAGACTTGAGTGAACAGTTTTAAATATAGCGATCCAACAAATAGCCAGAACAAAATATTAAACATCAATTTCCAGGGGCTTTGTCATACCATTTTCCAGTTAAATTCTTAGTCAGATTTTGTTTCTGTTTCTGAAATTAGTAGTATTTTTAGATACAATACTAATCTACAAAAAAACAATAATGGCTAATGAGCACAAAATAACCATGTTAGGCACTGGACTTATAGGTATGTTTTATACAATGACTCTGCACAATCAGCGGGGAGTAGACAGGGTATTTTCCGTGTATTCCAGAAATCAGGAAAAAGTAAAAAAGTTTGCTCAAGATTGGGATATACCGAATTATTATACCAGCATGGAAGAAGCAATCAACGATCCTGAAACCGATGTCGTGGTTATTGGACTGCCAAATCACCTACATAAAAAAGCTGTTGAACTTTCAGCCAAAGCTGGAAAAGCAATTCTCTGCACAAAGCCCTTGGCCAGAAATGCTATTGAAGCTAAAGAATTATTGGAAATAGTTGAAAGTGCAGGTATATTCCATGCATACCTTGAGGACCTGGCCTATACACCAAAAACTTTAAAATCTCTGACTTCTGTTAAAAATGGTGATTTAGGTAAAATTTTATGGGTGCGTTCACGTGAAGCCCATAGTGGCCCTCATAGTGAATGGTTTTGGGACATCGAGCAAGCAGGCGGTGGCGCCATTATTGATCTGGGTTGCCATTGCATTGAAATTGCCCGAAATTTTATTGGTAAAAACACTCGGCCACTCGAAGTTATGTGCTGGACAGATACCCAGGTTCACCCCATCGACGCGGAAGACAATGGAATTGGTCTGGTCCGATATGAAAATGGTGCTATTGGACAATTTGAGGTAAGCTGGACTTTCAGAGGTGGAATGGACCTCAGGGATGAAGTATCAGGAACTGAAGGTACTATCTGGTTAAACCACTTCCTTAGAACAGGTTATGAAATGTTTGCTGCCGATAATAATAAGGCATATGTTGCTGAGAAATCAGAATCAAATACCGGTTGGCTATTTCCTGTTGGAGATGAATTACATGAACTCGGATATGTTAACATGTTTAACGATATTTTCAATGCCCTGGATAATGGTTCTGAACCAATGGAGTCCTTCTATGATGGGTATATTGTAAATACCATTATGGATGCCTGCTATCGTTCTTCAAAATCAAAAAAATGGGAAGCGATTGACCTGCAGATATGGAGAGGCGAAATTTCAGATAATAATAAAACAGAAAAGGAAAGTTTTGACGAAAATCATTACCTGGTAAAAAAAGAACAAATGCCCGATGGAAAGACGAAAGTTATTTTGATGGAAAAGGATAGCAAGAAAATTATTGAGAAAATTGTAAGCTTCTAATTGCTTGAAGATGAAAAAAATTGTTGGTCTACCTCTTATTATTTTAATATTTATTTTTGCCTGTAACTCTGATAACATGGGACCTTCAAAAAAAACATTTATGGTTATCTGCTTTGATGTAGAGGATTATACATCACCTGAATCAGCTGGAATGGATGATATCCCAAAATGGTTGGCTGAAATTCTTACTGAAGAAGACATTACAGGATCTTTTTTTGTCATTGGAGAGAAGGCCCGGTCAATGAAGAAAAGAGGTCGTGAAGATGTAATTAAAGCTATGGCCAAACACGATATCGGAAGTCATACCAACTATGGTTCCATTCATCCCACAGTAACTGAAATTTTAGAGAAAGCAGCATGGAACGAAGGGATCACCACCATGTTAAAAAACGAATCAGCAGGCTTCAACGATTTGGAGGAAATCTTTGGCAAAAGACCTAATACTCTGGCAAGACATGGCGGATCGTATGGCCCACAATTGGTTGCATCATTGAGTCAATTGGGTGCAGCATTTATTTACTCCCCGATAAGTTTGCCAGAACACAATGCTATTTGGTTTTGCAACACTTTAAACTTTCATGGAGAAGGAGATTTTGGTTTTTTCGATGACACCTACCACAGGGATGATCTATTTGACCCATTATTTCAGGAGCTTGAAGAAAAAATACCTGAATTGACCAAAGGTGTAGAAGTAGTGTCTTTCTTTGCCAATCACCCCAGTAAGGTCAGGAGCATTCAATTTTGGGATTTTAACTATTACAAAGGAGCGAATCCTTCTCCAGATGAATGGAAAACACCAGAATTAAGACCCCTGGAAACAATGGAAACGGCAAAAAAGAATTTTAGAAGATTGGTCAGGTATCTTAAGGAGCAAGACGATATAGAACTGACCACCTATGGTAAGCTGGCTGAAGAATTCTCTATCCAGAAAGAGAAAATATCCAAAGAAAAATTGCAAAATATTGCTTTTAAAGTAATTGAATCAGAATCTATTATTATTGATAATCTCTACTCTCCTTCCGAAATCTTTGCAGCCCTGTCAACATCTCTTTCCAACTATGAAGCGAATGGTAACCTTCTTCAAAAAATATATATCAGGAGACCTTTTGGTCCTGAGGAAATGCCAATTACAGAACCTGAAATTAAGAAGGTTTCGATTGAACAAGGACTGCTACTAGCTTCACAATCTAACAACTTTATTGATGAACAGAACCAACTACCAACTGAATTAGCTATTAATGGGAATAAAATTGGTACTGGATCTTTGTTGGCTCTTTTTTGCAATATATATATTGACCTGGTAATTAATGAGGAAAAAAGAGGATATCAAGTAAATAATTTCCAGGGATATCCCAATTACAATGAAGAAAAGATTCTGGAAGAGGTCATGAATTGTAAATATTGGCCTGTGCATCGTGATGACCTTGATTTGAATAGTTTGGTTGAGATGACCAAAAGACAACTTTGGACTCTGAAACCAGCTTATACTAAAAAGCAACTTTTGGCTTTTAAATAGACCGTGTAAAACTAATGCATACGACTATGAAAAAACTCCTCATATTAGTTTGGGTAATCCTATTCGTAGGGTGCAACAATGAAAGTAATAAAATCAAGGACTACCCAATTCAACCTGTACCTTTTACAAGTGTGAAACTCACAGAAGGTTTCTGGTATAACAGATCAGAAATTAACAGAAAAGTAACCATACCTTATAACTTTGAAAAATGTGAAGAAACAGGTAGGATTAGCAATTTTGCAAAAGCAGGGGGCCTGGAAGAAGGTGAATTTGAAGGTATATATTTCAACGACTCTGATGTCTTTAAGGTCATAGAAGGTGCATCCTATTCCTTGCAAATTTATCCCGATCCTGAGTTGGATAAATACCTTGATGGGTTGATTGCAAAAATTGCCGCCGCACAGGAGGAAGATGGCTACCTCTACACCAACAGAACTATAAATCCTAAAAAAGCTGCTGACAAAGCTGGTGAAGAGCGATGGACCAGCCTAAATCATTACCATGAACTATATAATGTTGGCCACATGTACGAAGCGGCAGCAGCCCACTACCAGGCTACTGGTAAAACAAGCTTACTCGACGTTGCAATTAAAAATGCTGACCTGATTGATGATGTTTTCGGGCCTGGAAAAAATATGGGCGTACCGGGGCATGAGGAAATTGAGATTGGTCTAGTTAAACTATATCGTGTGACTGGCGATTCTAAATACCTCGATCTGGCAAAGTTCTTTATCGATCAACGTGGAAATGCTGAAGGGCATCAACTGTATGGAGAATATGCCCAGGACCATAAATTGGTAACCGAACAGGATGAAGCTGTAGGACATAGTGTTCGAGCCGGATACCTTTATTCTGGAATGGCTGATGTAGCAGCATTAACAGGTGATGAAGAGTATATTAAAGCTTTAGATGAGATTTGGAATAATGTTGTCACAAAAAAGCTCTATTTAACAGGGGGCATTGGAGCGAGCAGACATGGGGAAGCATTCAGTGAAAATTATGATCTTCCAAATGCCACAGCTTACACTGAAACTTGTGCTGCTATTGCCAACATGCTATGGAATCATCGTATGTTTCTACTGGAAGGTGATTCAAAATATATGGATATTTTTGAAAGGACTTTGTACAATGGGTTTTTAGCTGGAATTTCACTTGATGGTAAAAACTTTTTTTACCCCAACCCTCTCGAATTTAATGGTGAATATCCATTTAATCAGGGTGCCGTGTGTCGATCTCCCTGGTTTAATTGTTCCTGCTGCCCTGTAAATATTGTTAGAACCATTCCTTCTATACCTGGTTATATTTATGCCGTTTCTGATAAAAATATTTATGTGAATTTATTTATCAATAGCGAAACTGATATTCAACTGAAAAACAAGAAATTGAGAATAACACAGGAAACAGAATATCCCTGGGATGGGAATGTAAAAATCTCTATCTCGCCTGAAAAGAATGTAAATGCTTCTTTGAAAATTAGAATTCCCGGATGGGCAGATAATAAACCCGTTCCCGGTGATTTATATAAATATTTAGTCCATCGCAATGAAAGAATCAGAATTTATATTAACGATGAAGAAATAGAATTCCAGGTTGAAAATGGCTATGCCGTAATTGATAAAACATGGCATGATGGTGACTTCATTGAATTTAATATTCCTATGCCAGTGCGTAAGGTAATATCAAACCATAATGTGGAGGATAATAGAGGTAAAGTAGCTCTTGAGAAAGGCCCGATTGTATATGCAGCTGAAAGCATTGACAATGACGGTGAAGTCCTGAAACTTCTTTTAGAAAAATATGATATTTTCAGCAGTGAATTTCACCCGGAAATCCTTCAGGGAATTAATTTATTATCAGGCCAGGCGTACATGAATAGCGGAGAATCACAAAATGAGGATAATTGGATCAAGCAAGATTTTTTAGCTGTGCCCTATTATGCATGGGCACATAGGGGAGTTGGAGAAATGGCTGTTTGGTTGGCCTGTGAAAGAGAGGTACTACAGACCATTGATCATCTGGCATGCCAAAAAGAGGTGAAAGTGGAAACAAAACCCAGTCCTAAATATGGAAGTGCAAATCTTCTAACTGATTGTTTAAAAGGAGAGTTAGATAATTTCTTTCAATGGACAGGTTTTGAAGGCGAAGATATGATTGGAATAATAGATCTGGGAAATAACCAAGCTGTTAAAACAGTTTCTGTTGGTTGCCTCCAGAACACTGATTACTGGATTTTCCTTCCGGAAGAAATTGAAGTTTCCTCTTCAACTGATGGCAAAGACTTCTCCAAAACTTATAAGGTGAAAAATTCAAACCCTGCAGAGAATAACAGTATATTTCGAAATGATTTTAATATTCAACTGGATGGCACCAGCACCCGCTATTTAAAAATAACTGCCAAAAATATAAAACGATGTCCCAGTTGGCACTCTGCAGCTGGAGGTATGGCCTGGATTTTTATTGACGAAATAATAGTTGAATAGGAACTTATTGGGTATTCGAAAAGAGTATTTTATAAAACAACCAACTGGAAAGAATCATCTTGCAGGAACCATCAAAATTTAACCTAAAATATATTTTCATCTTATCCCTTATTTCAGCACTTGGAGGCTTACTTTTTGGGTATGACATTTCAGTTATTTCTGGAGCCATACCTTTTATAACAGAATACTTTGAATTAAATGATTGGTGGAAAGGATTCGTTGTAAGCAGTGTATATATTGGTTGCATGATCGGTGCTGGTTTATCAGGGAAGTTAAGCGATACATATGGTAGAAAACCCCTGCTTATTGCTTCTGCTTTACTATTTACTATTTCAGCTATCGGATCCGGATTGGCAAAAAACCTTGAGGTGTTTTTTATTTACCGGCTTATTGGTGGCTTTGGTGTGGGAATGGCGTCTCTTCTTTCTCCACTTTATATTGCTGAGCTGGCCCCCGCAAAAATCCGTGGGCAATTTGTTTCAATTAATCAGTTTACCATAGTTATAGGGATTCTATTGGCCTATTTTGTAAATTATTTACTGGTTGGAATTGGTTCGAATAACTGGCGATGGATGTTTGCTTCAGAAGCAGTTCCCTCTCTGTTTTTCCTAATTGGGATGATATTTATTCCTGAAAGTCCGAGATACCTGGTTAAAGCAAATAAGTCAAATGAAGCATTTAATATCCTGAAACGTATTGGAAGCATATCCTATGCCGCCGAAACTCTAAATAATATTGAAGAAACACTTTCTGAAAAAACCCAGGTATCATTCAAGATACTTTTTAAAAAGCCTTTAAAGTCAGTTTTACTGATTGGAATTACACTGGCAGTATTCCAGCAGTGGAGTGGTATAAATGTAATCTTCTTTTATGCTCCTGACATTTTTGCTGCAACTGGCATTGGCGTGGAAGGACAATTAGGACAAACCGTATTAATTGGTGTGGTAAATGTTACTTTCACCATTGTAGCAATGTTTCTTGTAGACCGATTGGGAAGAAAAGCCCTCCTCTTATATGGTTCCATGGGTATGGCAGCTTGTTATATAGTAATTGGGGCGTTATTTTACTCTGATAACATAAATGGCATTGGGTTTTTAATTGTTATTTTAATAACCATTGCATTCTATGCAACCTCATTGGCTCCTGTTACCTGGGTAATTATTTCTGAAATTTTCCCCAACCGAGTCAGGGGAGTGGCTATGGCCATTGCTACTCTATTTTTATGGTTGGCTTGTTTTCTACTTACCTTAAGTTTTCCTATAATGATGAATACCCTCCAGGGTCCTACAACCTTTTGGATATATGCAATCATTTGTATATTAGGCTTTATATTTATCTGGCAAAAGGTACCTGAAACAAAACAAAAAACACTTGAGGAACTTGAATCAGAAATATAAAAACTCATGAATAACCTACCATTTTCAAAATACTATAAAATGAAAAGAGCATCCGTAATTCTATTTGTAATGATTGTCATTCTGACTTCATGCCAAAGGGCAGAAACAACTTTTGAATCAGACGATTTAAGAATTTCTATTGATGAAAAAGGAAATTTGACTTCATTTTTCTCAAAAGAGCTCCAGAAAGAATATATCGCTAACAATCAGGAATCAGCTTTACTTTCAATTAGGATAAATGGAGATATAATTCCCCCTAATGCTTCGTCGTACTCATCCGATGAAAAAAGTATTTTTCTTTCATATCCCACGGATGGCATCAAGGCTCAAATAAAGGTGGAACAAAAAAAACATTCTATTAACTTCGAATTGGTTTCAATCGAGAGTTTTGATGATATTGAACTGATAGTTTGGGGGCCCTACCCTACTTTAATCAACAAATTGATTGGAGAAACAGTTGGCGTGGTTAGAGGAGAAGAGTTTGCCTTAGGCTTACAGGCCCTAAATCCGAAAACGCTTGGTGGATATCCCTGGGATGAAAATGACTGTATGCCTCAACTTGATATTTTTGAAAATGAGGATCTGACAGATTTAAGCGAAGAAGGAAAACGTCATGTATTGTATCGGGTGGAGGCAGCTAAACCTACAGATTTTGGAAGCACACTTCAAGCCTATTGTCGAAACCGTAATAAGGATAGAGAAATTGAAAATTGGGGACATAATACCTATCCGGCACCTGTTTTTGAGGATGGGGGCATTCTGGGTTCTAAAATTGCTCTATTTGGCTGTCCCGTTGACAAAACATTGGAAACTATCGGAAATATTGAAATTGAAGAAAACCTACCACATCCTGTGTTGAATGGTGAGTGGGCTAAAAAATCAATAGAAGCATCATCCGCATATATAATAATGCCATTTGGTGAACAAGATATTCAAGCAGCCATTGACATAACACGGCAGGCTGGATTAAGATATTTATACCACCCTGGCCCATTTAAAACATGGGGGCATTTTGAATTAAATGACCAGTTTCCCAATGGTATTAAGGGGTTGAAACTTTGCGTTGACCTGGCAAAAGAGCAAGGAATTTACATGGGGCTGCATACTCTTTCCAACTTCATTACTACAAATGATCCATACGTTACTCCCGTTCCAGACGATAGACTGGCAAAAGCCGGTATTAGTGTTTTATTGGAAAATATAGATTCAAAACACATTGAAATCCCAGTAGAGTCAATCGATGTTTTTAGAGATCCGACCAACAACAGCTTAAAAACAGTTCAAATTGGCCAGGAATTAATTCAATATGCTTCTGTGAGTGACACAACACCATGGAAGCTTATCAATTGTAGGCGTGGTGCTTTTAATACCAATATCTCTGAACACAAAAAGGGAGATCAGATTTCCCTGCTTTCCGATCATGGGTACAAAGTTTTTCTGAGCAATGCAGACCTTTCCATTGAAATGGCTGAAAACCTCGCTTCCCTCTATAATCAAACAGGCTTACGTCAAATATCATTTGATGGGCTTGAGGGCAATCGTTCTACTGCCATGGGGAATTATGGAGAAATACTATTTACCAATACCTGGTATGAGAATTTAGATGATGAGATTAAAGCACATTATATTACTGATGCCAGTAGAACAAGCCATTATTTCTGGCACACATATACACGGATGAATTGGGGTGAGCCTTGGTATGCAGGATTTCGTGAGAGTCAGACAGAATACAGGCTTAAAAACCAGGAGTATTTTAATAGGAACATGATGCCAGGAATGCTCGGATGGTTCTCTTTGCGTGAATTTACTAGCCTTGAAGACATTGAATGGATGTTGGCTCGATCAGCAGGCTTCGATGCCGGCTATGCATTTGTTTTATCTCAGAGGGTACTGAGTATTAATGGACAAAGTAAAGAAATTCTTAAGCAGATAAAAAATTGGGAATATGCCCGACAAAATGGGGCTTTTACCACTGTACAGAAAGAAAAATTGAAAGATCCAGGGAATGAGTTTCACCTCGCTCCCAATGGAGAGAATGCCTGGCATTTATATCCTGTACACGTAAGTCTTAATAACAAACATCAAAATAAAATAAGGCAACCAGGCGAGCCGGTCCACTCCAGTTATGAATACTCAAACCCTTATGAGGAGCAATCACTAAGCTACACAATAAGGTTAAATAGTGAAGTTAAGGATCTAGGTATTAAGAAAATGTACCTTGAACTTGATAATACCCAGACTGTTCAAATCCCTGTATCTTTAAAGAACGGTGAAATACTTAAGGTTACAGAGGGTACAAAAGCAGTCCTTTATGACAAGTATTGGCACATAATTGATGAATTTGATGTTCCGGAAATAAAACTAAGTACGGGAAATCATACAATATTATTTGATGGTACATTTTCCGGAACAGAAAGTGGAGAGGTAAGCCTGGAATTTCGATGTCAGGGCCCTGCCGAAGAAGTCACAGTTAAAAAATAATTTACCCCCCCTGCTTATGAATAAGCTCTGGATCCTTCTTACTATCCTTCTTCTACTTCAATATTCATGTAAAGAAAAAACATCCTACTATAGTTTTAATGATGTCAGCTTAAATTATACGGGTAGGGTTGAGCTGAGAAAAGAAAAGGCAGCCGAGCTATACTGGCCGGGTACATCAATAGAAATCAAATTCAAAGGTACCGACCTTAATGTTTTAATGAAAGATGAGAGGGGTCAGAACTATTATAATGTCATTATTGACTCTGACAGCCCATTCATATTGTATTCAGATTCAATAAAAAAATGGTATACTCTTGCCTCTGATCTACCTTTTGGGGAACATACAATCACACTTTTTAAACGAACCGAATGGGATCGAGGTAAAACCAGCATATATTCCTTCAGTAGCAATGGAAAATTGTTACCCCCTGAACCCAATTTAGAACGAAGTATCGAATTTTTCGGAAATTCCATAACAACTGGCTATGGAAATGAGGATTATTCTGGCGGGGATTCACCAGACAGTATTTTCACTAACAATTATATGTCTTACGCAGCTATCACTGCCCGGCATTTCAATGCAGAGTATCATTGCACTGCACGAGGTGGCATTGGCATATTGGTAAGTTGGTTTCCATTGATCATGCCTGAATTATATAATAGACTTGATCCTTTAGATCCTGAAAACTTATGGGATTTTAAAACATATCAACCAGAAATAGTAGTTGTTAATTTGTTTCAAAATGACTCCTGGTTGATAAATATGCCAGATTATCCTGAATTCATCCATCGATTTGGGACAGAGGAACCATCGGAAGAAATAATTATCCAGGCCTATAAGGAATTCATTATCAGCCTTAGGAGTGTTTATCCCGACAGTAAAATTATTTGCACTCTAGGGAGTATGGATGCAACTATGAATGATTCTCCCTGGCCAGGCTATATTAACACTGCCGTTGAGGAATTAAATGATAATAATTTATACACCTGTTTTTTCCCTTACAAGAACACCCCAGGTCATCCAAAGGTGGAAGAACATGAAGCCATGGCGAAAGTTCTTATCAGGTTTATTGAAAACAATATTGATTGGTAATTCATTAACTAAAATTTATAATATTATGAGGAAAAGGATATTGATCCTTCTTGGCTTTTTTTTAATTGTTGCGGGCCCCCTTTCAAGTCAAAATCAGGTATTGTCGCTATGGAATGGTAAAATCCCGAACCAGAAAAAATCCATTGAAACAGAAAAAGTTGATACCAATGGGATTGTTCGAATAAGCAATGTACAGAATCCAGAAATTTCAGTTTTCCTACCTTCTAAGTCAAACTCTACCGGACAGGCTGTTATAATATGCCCTGGTGGCGGATATAAAATACTGGCCTTTGACTGGGAGGGGACAGATATAGCCAAGTGGCTGAACTCCATTGGTATTGCAGGTATTGTACTAAAGTACAGGCTGCCTGAATCCAGTAGTAATATTATCCCCTATAAATCTCCTTTGCTTGATGCTCAGCGGGCCATACGCTTAACTAGGTATTATGCTGAAAAATGGAATATAAATAGCGGAAAAGTAGGCATTATGGGGTTTTCAGCCGGAGGACATCTTGCATCCACCGCTGGTACCCATTTCGATAATGGAAATAAAGATGCAAGCGATCCTGTTGATCGTTTAGGTTCAAAACCTGATTTTATGATTCTGGGGTATCCTGTAGTTTCATTCTCTGATTCAATTGGCCATAAAGGATCCAAATCCAACCTACTAGGAGAGTATCAGACACCAGAACTCGTGGAACAATTCTCCAATGAATTGCAGGTTACTAAAGAGACTCCTCCGACTTTCTTGGTCCATGCGGGAGATGACAAAGGTGTAGTTCCTATGAACAGTATTGTTTTTTACAATGCCTTATTGGAATATGACACTCCGTCTCAATTACTAATTCTTCCTGAGGGTGGCCATGGTTTTTCATTGGGAATTGGGAAGCCATCCGTGAATATCTGGACGAAAAATTGTGAATTCTGGCTGAGATATATCGATCAATAAATGTATTTTTAGTTTTTATTATTTTTATCAAGTATTATGGAATCTAAAGATAGAATAAAGGCCTCCTTAAACCATGAATCAACCGATCAATTAGCTGTGGATTTTGGAGCCACACCAGTAACAGGAATTCATGTTCTGGCCATTCAAAACCTCAGAGAGTTTTTCGATCTGGAAGAAAGACCTATTAAAGTAACTGAACCATACCAGATGCTTGGTGAAATTGAAGAAGACCTTTCAGAAATACTTGGAATAGATACCGTAGGCATTTCTCCTCGCAATACAATGTTCGGATTCCCCAATGAGAATTTTAAAGAGTTTAAAACTCCCTGGAAACAAGTGGTGCTTGTGCCAGGGCAGTTTAATGTCAGCTTTACTGATGCCGGGGATGTATTGATGTATCCAGAAGGAGATCTTAGCATTGAACCATGTGCAAAAATGCCCGTAAATGGCTTTTTCTTTGATGCCTTGATTCGCCAGAAACCAATTGAAGAGGGGAAGCTGGATCCAATGGACAACCTTGAAGAATTTAATGAAATTTCTGATCTTGATTTAAACCATTTCAAGAGAGAGGTAGACAAGTATTCTAATTCAGGGAAAGCTATTGTAGCGAATTTTGGAGGTACAGCCATTGGAGATATCGCCCTTGTGCCAGGACTTAATTTAAAAAAGCCAAAAGGGATTCGTGATGTAACTGAATGGTATATGTCCACAGTGATGCGGACAGATTACATTCATGAAATATTTTCAAAACAAACGGAAATTGCAGTCTCCAATTTAAAGAAAATATTTAGTCTCGTTGGGAAGCAGGTAGATGTAGCCTTCATTTGTGGCACAGACTTTGGCACACAGGATTCGCAATTCTGCTCCCAGGACACATTTCTATCCTTGTATACACCTTACTATAAGCAAATTAATGACTGGATTCATCAAAATACCACATGGAAAACCTTTAAACATTCATGCGGGGCAGTAGAACCCTTCATGAAACACTTTATTGAAGCTGGATTTGATATTATCAACCCGGTTCAGACTAATGCAGCAGGCATGGATCCACAGCAGCTAAAAGATAAATATGGAAATTCTCTGGTATTCTGGGGTGGTGGAGTTGATACTCAAAGAGTCTTTCCTTTTGGTACTCAAAAGGAAATAGAAAACCAGGTTCTCAATCATTGTGAGATATTTTCAAAAAATGGTGGTTATGTATTTAATACTATTCATAACCTCCAGGCAAATGTTCCCCTTGAAAATATTATTGCAATGCTGCGTGCAATAGATAAATTTAATGGAAAGCCAACAAGATTTTAACCTAATACTTTAATTATGAAATACTTACTTATTCTAACCGCAATTACATTTGCCTCTTGCAGCCAAAATTCCAAGAAATCTACAGATTCAGATTGGATTCAATTGTTTAATGGAAAAGACCTGTCTGACTGGACGATAAAATTCTCTGGTTCTGAATTAAATGATAATTATAAGAATACTTTTTATGTTGAAGATGGATTGTTGAAAGTATCTTATGATGAATACGATGAGTTTGCAGGTGAATTTGGTCATATTTTTTATAACAAGGAGAAATTCTCCAACTATATATTGAGAGTTGAATACCGTTTTGTTGGGGAACAGGTTATAGGAGGCCCCGGATGGGCTATAAAAAATAATGGAGTGATGATTCACTCTCAATCTGCAGAAAGTATGGAAATCGATCAGGATTTTCCAGTTTCCATAGAGGTTCAGCTACTGGGCGGATACAATAATGAGGAGCGTCCCACTGCAAATTTATGTACTCCAGGAACAAATGTTACCTTAAATAATGAACTATTTACAACCCATTGTATTAACTCCAGCTCAAAAACTTATTACGGGGAAGAATGGGTTACCGCAGAAATTTTTGTTCATGGTAACCGACTCATTCAACATGTAGTTGACGGGGATACAGTTCTTTCATATACTAACCCGGTTATTGGTGGAGGAAATCTTCCTGAGAATTATCCTCTTCCAGAGGGCACTCCCCTACATGAAGGATACATTTCCCTACAGGCTGAAAGCCATCCAACAGAATTTAGAAAAGTAGAGATATTGATTCTACCAGACCAAAATTAAATATTTATAAGTGTCTTAATTGAACTAAAAATAAAATTTGACAATGAAAGTAATATACAGATCATACCTATCAATCTTAATTCTTCTGTCTCCAATCCTATTTTTTTCATGTAACCAGGTAGAGGAAAAGGTTCAGCCCAATATCATATTTATAATGAGCGATGATCATGCTGAACAGGCAATCAGTGCTTATGGAAGTAAATTAATTCAAACACCCAACATTGATCGGATAGCCAATGAGGGGATTCTTTTTAAGAATAGTTTTGTTACCAATTCAATTTGTGCTCCAAGCAGGGCAGTACTTCTCACCGGAAAATATAGCAATTTAAATGGATTGCGTGACAATAGGGATGAATTTGACGGTAGCCAGGTCACTTTTCCCAAAATCTTACAAGCATCAGGATATCAGACTTATATGATGGGGAAATGGCATCTAAAAACTGACCCAACTGGCTTTGATGACTGGAAAATACTAACTGGGCAGGGACAATATTACAATCCAACCTTCAAAGAAAATGGTGAACAGACCAGATATATTGGCTACACAACTGATCTGATTACTGATATGGCTATTGAAACCCTGGATAAGCGAAACAAGGATAAACCATTCTGTATGCTGGTGCATCATAAGGCCCCTCATAGAAATTGGATGCCCCACAAAAAGTACTTTAATGTTTATAAGGATGAAGATTTGCCTTTGCCGGAATCCCTTTTTGATAATTACGAAGGAAGAACCGCGGCTGAGGAAGCCGATATGAGAATAAGTGATATGTACCTGTCTTTGGATATGAAACTTTTACCTGGATATTATGATGAAGAAACAGGAACTGGAGGAAGTGCAAACGCAGCCCAAAATATCGAGAAGAGTTGGGAAAATAGCTACAACAACCTTACAGAAGATCAAAAATCTGCCTGGGATGAGCATTACATTCCAATTAATGAAGAGTTTAAGAATGCGAATCTATCCGGGAAAGAACTATTGGTATGGAAATATCAACGATATGTAAAAGACTATCTCCGGTGCATTCTTTCAGTAGATGAAAGTGTTGGAAGAATCCTCGACTACCTCGATAAGGAAGGTCTTGCTGAAAATACTATAATTGTCTATACTTCAGACCAGGGATTCTACCTTGGAGAGCATGGCTGGTACGATAAGAGGTTTATGTATGAAGAATCGCTTGGAATGCCACTGGTAATTAGATATCCCGGTGAGATAGAAGCAGGTCAGAATTCTGAGGAAATTGTTTTAAACCTTGACTTCGCTCCCACCTTTCTTGATTATGCTAAAGCCAATGTCCCGGAAGAAATGCAAGGAAAATCTTTACGCAAATTATTAGGAGGGAAGGATAATTCAGAATGGCGCAATTCAATGTATTATCATTATTATGAATACCCACATGGTTGGCATGAAGTAAAACGTCATTATGGAATTCGAACCATTCGGTATAAATTGATTCACTTCTATAATGATATTGATGTATGGGAATTGTATGATCTAGAGAATGACCCAAATGAGATGAACAACATATATAATCTCTCTGAAAACAAAGAATTGATTGAATCCCTAAAAAAGGAATTGGAAGAATTACAAATACAATATAAAGACACAGGGGACTTCAATTAATTCAAAAATTTATTTCATATCCCAATAATATTAAGATGAAGCAAATTAAAGTTTCTCTCAATTTCCTGCTGCCACTGTTTTTGCTTATTTTCTTATTTTCATCCTGTACTCATAAGAAATCCAACAAGCCTAATATTATCTTGTTTTTTGTAGATGACATGGGCTGGCAGGATACATCTGTCCCCTTTTATAAAGATAAAACGACCTTAAATAGA
>JASJGS010000143.1:0-13529 GCA_033791445.1 Bacteroidales bacterium
TTCTTTTGGTGATTCCTTTTTTTCTACAGAAACAACTGAATCCTCTTTCTTAGATTCATTTACTTCTTCATTCTTTTCAACAACCTCTTCAACTTGAGGCTTCTTTTCATTTTCAGTCATTAGTGAATGATTTAATAATTAATAGGTTAGACATTATATTTTATATTTCAGCCTGCAAAAATACTACTTTTTTTACAGATACAATAAAATATTCAACAAAAATGATTATCAAGATATTGCGAACCTAAACCGGTCATTTATTCAATCAAGTATATTTGAGTTTTTAATAAAGTCAATTATTCAAGTAATAAAAAGAACTATATTTGTGGTAATTTTAAACCAATATTAAACTTTTAGAAAATGAAAATATCTGTTGTTGGAACGGGTTATGTTGGACTCGTTACCGGAACTTGCTTTGCTGAGACAGGAATCACAGTTGCATGTGTTGACATTGATGAGAAAAAAATTAGTAACCTGAAAAAAGGAATTATTCCTATTTATGAGCCAGGTCTTGAGCCAATGCTTTTAGATAATAAAGAAAAGGGACGATTATCTTTTACCACAAGCATAAAGGACAGTTTAGAAGATACTGAAGTTGTATTTATCGCCGTGGGCACTCCTCCAGATGAAGATGGAAGTGCAGACCTGAAACATGTTATTGCTGTAGCCAGGGAAATTGGTCGTCATATGAAGGAGTATCTACTAATTGCAACTAAAAGTACTGTACCCGTTGGAACTGCAGAAAAAGTTAAGGCTGCTATATCTGATGAGTTGAAGAAAAGAAATTCAGATATTGATTTTGATATAGCCTCAAATCCTGAGTTTTTAAAAGAGGGTGATGCCATCAAAGATTTTTTACATCCCGATCGTATTGTAATTGGAGTGGAATCTGCGAAAGCTGAAAAAGTAATGAAAAGGTTATACAAGCCCTTCCTTCTAAACAACCATCCTATACTTTTCATGAGCATCAGGTCGTCTGAAATGACCAAATATGTGGCAAATGCTATACTTGCTACCAAAATCAGTTTCATGAATGATATAGCAAATCTATGTGAACGGGTAGGTGCAGATGTAAATATGGTACGCCGCGGAATCGGAAGCGACACAAGAATTGGGAATAAATTTATTTACCCAGGTGCCGGTTATGGTGGCTCATGCTTCCCGAAAGATGTTAAGGCGTTGATTAAAACAGCAGCGGATAATGACTACCCGCTTGAAGTTTTGTTGGCAGTTGAAAATGTAAATGACAGGCAAAAATCTGTTCTTTTTGAAAAAGTTAAGAAATATTATAATGGAGATCTTAAAGGTAAGGTGATTGCATTATGGGGACTTTCATTTAAACCCAAAACAGATGATATGAGAGAGGCGCCCTCACTTACTATTATTGAAAAATTCCTGGATAGTGGAGCAAAGGTCAGAGCCTATGACCCGGTAGCTATGGATGAAGCAAAACGAACCTTAGGAGACAAAATTGAATATGCAGATGACCAGTATGGAGCTCTTGTTGATGCTGATGCCTTGCTTCTGGTTACTGAATGGTCAGAGTTTCGTATGCCGAACTTCAAGGTAGTCAAAAAATTATTGAACAAACCTGTAATTTTTGATGGTAGAAATATTTATGACCCTGAAGAAATGCAAGAGTTAAAGATTGATTATTTTGGAATAGGAAGGAGTTAGAAAAAACCATATTTTCTATTTGTAAAAGCAAACTGGACAAGAGAAAAAAATACTATCTCCTTCGGCTAAAGATTGTCACCAAGCAATAAGTAATACATGAAAAAAATCCTTGTAACAGGCGGTGCAGGTTTTATCGGATCGCATTTATGTGAAAGATTGTTAGCTGAAGGGAATGAAGTTCTTTGTCTTGACAACTATTTTACAGGATCTAAGTCAAACGTTGTTTCTTTGCTTGAGCATCCCTACTTCGAGCTTGTTAGACACGATGTAATCTCTCCTTTCTTTGCTGAGGTGGATGAGATATATAATCTTGCCTGCCCCGCCTCTCCCATTCATTACCAGTATAATCCGATAAAAACCGTTAAAACATCGGTTATGGGAGCCATAAATATGTTGGGACTGGCAAAAAGAGTTAAGGCAAAAATTCTACAGGCATCTACAAGTGAAGTTTACGGAAATCCTGAAATTCATCCTCAGCGAGAAGAATATTGGGGCAACGTGAATCCAGTTGGAATCAGGGCATGTTACGATGAGGGTAAAAGATGTGCTGAAACATTGTTTACCGATTATAATATTCAAAACAAGGTAAGAATTAAAATTGCCCGGATTTTCAATACTTATGGCCCAAGGATGCATCCAAATGATGGCAGGGTGGTTTCAAATTTTGTTGTACAGGCTCTAAAAGGAGAATCTATCACAATATTTGGTAAGGGTGATCAAACCCGAAGTTTTCAATATATCGATGATCTTGTTGAGGCATTTACTCGCTTGATGAATACCCCTGATGAGTTCACAGGGCCCATTAATATTGGGAACCCCATAGAATTTACAATTAAGGAATTGGCTGAAACCGTCATTGAAATTACAGGTTCCAAATCAAAACTGATATTCATGCCACTACCTGAAGATGATCCGGTCCGTCGTCAGCCAGATATCAGTCTTGCCAGAAAAGTTCTCAAATGGCAACCCAAAGTTCAATTGGAAGAAGGCTTGAAAAATACTATTGATTATTTTAAAAACCACCTTGATTTATGAAAGGAATAATATTGGCTGGCGGGGCTGGTACAAGACTTTTTCCAGTTACAAAAAGTATCTCAAAACAAATCATACCGGTTTACGATAAACCCATGATTTATTACCCCCTATCCGTACTTATGCTCGCTGGAATTCGTGAAATACTAATTATTTCAACCCCCGAGGATATACATTTATATGAAAACCTATTGGGTGATGGAAACCAATTGGGTATTTCTCTAAAATATGAAATACAAGCATCTCCTGATGGATTGGCTCAAGCATTCTTAATTGGTGAAAAATTTATAGAAGAAGATCCCGTTTGCCTTATTCTGGGTGATAATATCTATTATGGACACGGGTTTGGCAAGACCCTACTCGAGATTGGATCAACACCAGAAGAAGGAGCAATTGTTTTTGGGTATTACGTGCGTGATCCTCAGCGATACGGAGTAGTAGAATTCAATAGCAATGGACAGGTTATCAGCCTTGAAGAAAAGCCAACCAACCCAAAATCAAACTATGCAATTACAGGTCTTTATTTTTATGATAATAGTGTAATTGAAAAAGCAAAGTCTCTTAAACCTTCCAAACGAGGCGAGTTGGAAATTACTGATTTAAATAAACTTTATCTCCAGGAGAATAAACTTAGGGTTAAAGTTCTTGGCAGAGGCCTGGCCTGGCTTGACACTGGAACACACGACAGTCTATTGGAAGCTTCAAATTTTATTGCCACCCTTGAAAAACGCCAGGGATTGAAAGCTTCATGTATCGAAGAAATAGCCTATAAACGAGGTTACATAGGTAAAGAGCAACTTCTTAAGCTTGCTGAACCAATGAAAAATAGTCAGTATGGTGAGTACCTGATAAATTTAACTTCGGATAGCTTTAGGACTTTTGATTAACAGTGTTTTATGAGAGTAAATGAAACGAATATTCCTGGATTAAAGATTTTATATCCTAAGGTCTTTGAAGATGGACGGGGATACTTTTTTGAATCATATAATCAAGAAATTTATCTAAACCATGGAATAAATGAAAGATGGATTCAAGACAATCAATCAAAATCAAAATACGGTGTAATAAGGGGCCTGCATTTTCAACTAAATCCCTTTGCTCAAGCTAAGCTAATTCGCGTTCTACAAGGCAGGATTTATGATATTGCCCTGGATATTCGACTTGGAAGTCCTACTTACGGACAATGGTTTGGATTAGAAATAAGTAGCGAAAATAAAATCCAGTTCTTAATTCCAGAAGGTTTTGCGCATGGATTCTCTGTCTTGAGTGAAGAAACAATTGTATTGTACAAATGTGATACTTTATACAATCCTGATTCAGAAAGAGGTATTGCATATAATGACCCATCCCTTAAAATTGACTGGAAAATACCATTGTCAAAAGCCCTTGTTTCAGAAAAAGACCAAAAACTCCCTTTACTCAATGAAGCTGAAAAGAATTTCAAATTTGGGATTTAGTAAATTATCAATCTATTTAATCCCAATTACCTCATAGACAAATGACCAAAATACTAATCACGGGGGCAAAAGGACAGCTTGGTACCGATCTTTACAATCTGTCTTCTAAATATTCAAACTGGGAATTTACTTTTATTGATATTGCAGAACTCGATATTACAAATACCAATGACACCTTTGAGTTTCTAGGTAAGCATCATTTTGATTTTCTGATAAATTGTGCGGCCTATACTGCAGTGGATGATGCCGAAAATAATAAGGAATCTGCTTTTGCAGTAAATAGCCTGGCCGTTAAAAATTTGGTTGAAGGTATTCGAAAAGTAAAAACCCGACTCATTCATATTTCAACAGACTATGTCTTTAATGGCAATGAAACCCAACCTTACTCTGAAGAATTTCCAACGGATCCTCAAACTGTGTATGGCCTATCAAAGCGCGAAGGAGAAAAAGCTGTCTTTGAATATGAAAGGGGAATGGTAATCAGAACAGCTTGGCTTTATTCTGGTCACGGGCATAATTTTGTAAAAAGCATTATTAAGAAAGGAGCTGAAGTGGACGAATTGAAGGTTGTCGACGATCAGATAGGTTCTCCGACTTATTCAAAACATCTGGCTGAAGCTATTTTGAAAATTATAGATTTAGATGTTAGTAAACAAACTTTATTCATTCCCGGAATCTACCATTTTACAAATTCCGGATTTTGCTCATGGTATGATTTTGCACTGGAAATTATAAAAGAATCCAACCTTGCTTGTTTAGTCAAGCCGATTAAATCATCTGAATACCCCCTACCAGCTAAACGTCCTGCTTATAGCGTTCTATCTCTGGAAAAAATAAAATCCCTTTATAATCTGGAAATTCCTGATTGGAAGGTAGGTCTTTCAGAATGCCTTGAAGAATTAAGGGTATCCACATAATTTCCCTCTTTATCCAGCCAATATCTTCCCATTACAATACAAATTTTTGCTATTTTTATATCCTTAGAGATTTTTTAATTAAAATTTTATAAACCACTATGCAAAATCAGCAACTAATACAGGAAGTTAAAGAAAAAGCCAACCAATGGCTTACAGGGAATTATGACGAAGAAACTAAGAATGAGATTCAAAGAATGCTGAATACAGATGAAGAGGCCTTGATTGAAGCTTTTTATAAGAATCTTGAATTTGGCACCGGAGGTCTACGGGGTATTATGGGCCCAGGGACCAACCGGATGAACATTTATACAGTTGGAATGGCAACACAGGGATATTCAAACTATCTGAAAAAGCAATTTTCCAATAAGAAAATAATTAAAGTCAGTATCGCTCATGATTCTCGCAATAATAGCCGCCTTTTTTCTGAAACAGTGGCTGGTATTTTTTCAGGCAACGGGTTTAAGGTTTATCTATTCGAATCTCTTCGCCCAACACCTGAGCTATCATTTGCTATTCGTTATTTTGGATGCCAGGGCGGAGTGGTGGTTACAGCGTCCCATAATCCTAAGGAATATAATGGATTCAAAGCCTACTGGGACGATGGTGGACAAATCATCAGCCCACACGACACAAATATTATAGATGAAGTAAACAAGATATCCTCTATCGATGAGATTAAATTTAATGGACCAGAAAGTAATATAGAAATTATAGGTGAAGAATTTGATGAGATTTATCTTGATCGCATAAAGCAATTGTCGCTTTCTCCTGAGATTATTGCTCAACACTCAGACCTGAAAATTGTATTTACACCCATTCATGGAACAGGAGTAAAACTTGTTCCGCAAGTCTTGAGAAAGTTCGGTTTTAAAAATATAATACAGGTTCCTGAACAGGATATTACAGATGGAAATTTCCCCACTGTTATTTCTCCTAATCCGGAAGAATCAGATGCCCTGAAAATGGCACTGGACAAAGCCAGGGAAACCGATGCTGACTTAATTATGGCTACTGACCCAGATGCAGACCGCGTAGGTATTGCAGTAAAAAATGCGGAAGGTGAATTTATCCTTCTAAATGGCAACCAGACTGGATCACTTCTTATCCATTATCTCCTGAGCCTTTGGGCGGAAAAAGGATTACTAACAGGAAAAGAATATATCTGTAAAACAATTGTTACGACAGACCTTATTGCTGATATAGCTCGCAATTATTATGTCGATTGTTATGATGTACTCACTGGTTTCAAATACATTGCTGAATTAATCAGGCAAAATGAAGGAGAAAGAGTCTTTATTGGTGGAGGGGAAGAAAGCTATGGATACCTTGCAGGAGAATTTGTACGCGACAAAGATGCTGTTATGTCCTGTGCATTGATCGCAGAAGCTGCTGCCTGGGCCCGTTCAAACGGGAAAAGCCTATATGAACAGCTCATTGACATTTATGTTGAGTACAAATACTATAAGGAAACTTTAACCAATGTAGTTAAAAAAGGAAAATCAGGAGCAGAAGAAATTCAAAAAATGATGGAGATTTTACGTTCCAATCCACCAACCCAACTAAATGGAACTAGCGTAATATTTATACATGATTATTTAATACAAAAAACATACGATAAAATAAACAATACCGAAAAGGAGATACAATTGCCTAAATCAAATGTACTTCAGTTTATCCTTATTGATGGATCAAAGATTTCTGTCAGACCTTCAGGAACAGAACCTAAAATAAAATTCTATTTTAGTGTCAATAGTCCACTTTCATCGAAAAAGGAGTTCCACAAAGTGGGTGAATTATTAGATAAAAAAATTAATGGTATTAAGGCTGACCTGGGGATTTAATTCCAAATACTTAAATTAAAATGAAAAGTTATAAAAAGGAACTTTGGTTCTCAACGCATAAGCGAAGGGAGTTAATAAATATTACTCCGGAAATTAATAGTTGCCTGGCGGAAAGTGGTATTCAGGAAGGACTTCTACTGTGCAATGCAATGCATATTACTTCCAGTGTTTTTATTAATGATGATGAATCAGGATTGCATCATGATTATGAGGTCTGGTTGGAAAAATTAGCTCCGGAAAAACCCCATTCCCAATACAAACACAATGGCTTTGAAGACAATGCAGATGCTCACATGAAAAGACAAATAATGGGTCGTGAGGTAGTTGTAGCAATTACAGATGGCCAGCTTGACTTTGGCCCCTGGGAACAGATTTTTTATGGTGAGTTTGACGGGAAAAGAAGAAAAAGAGTGCTGGTGAAAATTATTGGGGAATAATTACTTTACAAAACTAACTCCATGATCCATAAAAACATCTACAGAACAACAAAAACTATTTTTCATTACACTGTTCTGTTAGTAGTATTTTTCTTAACCTATGCTTGTTCTAATCATCATGGAAATAAAGAACTGCCAAACATTCTTTGGCTGGTAAGTGAAGACAATAGTCCTTACCTGGGTTGTTATGGAGATGATTTTGCTGACACCCCAAATTTAGATGCGCTTGCATCAAAAGGGGTAATTTATACTAATGCTTTTGCCAATACTCCGGTTTGTGCTCCTGCCCGATTTACATTAATAACCGGTTGTTATGCAAGCAGTGCAGGGACGCAACATATGCGAAGTCGATATCCAATTCCTGATGATATAAAGTTCTTTCCTCAATATCTTAGAGAAAAAGGATATTACTGCACAAATAATGCTAAAGAAGATTACAATACTATAAAACCCGAGGAAGTTTGGGATGAATCAAGTAATAAAGCCAGTTACTTGAACCGTAATGAAGGGAAACCATTTTTCCATGTACAAAACTTTGGTGTCAGCCATGAAAGCTCCCTGCATAAAAAACTTGATAGCCTTACTCATAATCCTGAAGAAGTTACCTTACCTCCATACCACCCTGATACACCAGAAATAAGGTACGATTGGGCTCAGTATTACGACAAAATTACCGAGCTCGACAAGCAAATTGGCGAGTTCCTCAAAAAGCTTGAAGATGAAGAACTTGCTGAGAATACTATCGTAATGTATTATGGAGATCATGGAGGTGTGCTAGCTCGTAGCAAGAGATATGTTTACGAAACGGGAACCAGGGTACCCTTGATAATCCATTTTCCTAAGAAATACAAACATCTTGCCTCAGGTAAACCAAATACCGAAATTGATAGGCTGGTAAATTTTGTTGATTTTGCACCAACAATGCTAAGTCTTACAGGCTCAAAAATTCCTGATCACATGCAGGGAAGAGCTTTTCTGGGAAGACAGAAAACAGAAGACCCCAGCTATGTATTTATGTATCGGGGTAGAATGGATGAACGGTATGATATGTCAAGGGCAATTCGCGATAAGCAATATCGATACATTAGAAATTATATGCCTTATCGAATTTATGGTCAACATCTTGAATACCTATGGAGGGCACCATCTGTTCCTTCCTGGGAACAAGCTTACCAGAAGGGCGAATGCGATAAGATTCAAAGCAAATTCTGGGAAAAGAAGCCTATTGAAGAATTGTATGAAGTAGATACTGACCCATGGGAAGTAAACAATCTGGCATCAGATCCTGCGTATGAAAAAACACTTCAAAAATTCAGAGCCGCCAGTGATTCCATCCTACTAAAAACTTTTGATAGCGGATTTTTACCGGAAGCTGAATGGTCAACTCGTTTTGCTGGGTCAACAGGATATTCATATGTGCGAACGGAAGATTATCCTATTCAATTGCTTATTGAAATTTCTAACCTGGCTTTAGAGGGCAATCCTGAAAACCTACCTGCATTGGAAGAATACCTAAAAAGCCCCGACAGTGCAGTACGGTATTGGGCTGCCACAGGACTGCTGCTTTTAAAGGAAAAAACGAATCAAGTAATACCTGTCTTAAAAACGGCTCTGAAAGATGAATCTGGAAACATCCGGATTATTGCAGCAGAGGGCCTCTACGATACGGAATACAAAGATTTGAGTATTGAAATTCTCAAAGAAGAACTAGATAGTGAGAATGAACTTATTCGGGTATATGCCCTCAATGTTATCGACTGCCTTGATATCGGCCCTGAAGTATTCGAAGATGAGGTTTTGGCTTTATTGAAGGGGAAAAATCCGGAAGATAATACATACTACCTCAGATCTTCCAGAGAATTATTAAAAAAATGGGAATCAGAGTAAACAAATTTTAGTTCCTTTAGCGGAAATTCTATTACATGGGTCATCATCACCATCATCATTTAGTAAAAGAGCCAAATCAAAAAAACATTTTAATTAGTGTAGTTTTAAATTTAGTTATCACAATTGCTGAGTTTGTTGGTGGTATATTCTCAAACAGCCTTGCACTTATCTCAGATGCCACTCATAATCTAAGTGATACGCTGGCACTTATACTCTCCTATTTTGCACTTCGTATTGGTAAACGGTCTCCTTCCGAATCAAAAACATTTGGTTACAAGAGAATCGAAATTCTGGCAGCTCTCTTCAATGCTACAGTGCTGATTGCCATCTCCATTTTTCTTTTTTGGGAGGCATATGAGAGATTTCGTGACCCAAAGCCAATCAAAGAGGGTATTATGTTTGTGGTTGCCACCATTGGTTTGTTGGCCAACCTCATTTCAGTATTTCTCTTAAGAAAAGATTCGAAACATAATCTGAATATTAGAGCAGCCTATCTTCATTTATTTGGTGATACTTTATCATCAGTGGCTGTGGTTTTAGGTGCCATTCTGATACATTATTTTAAAATATATTGGATTGACCCTCTTTTAACCGTACTTATTGGTTTATTTATTATTAAGGTAACCTACGGTGTATTAAAAGAAACCATTGATATCCTGATGGCTTCAAGCCCAAAAGAATTAAATATTGAGCTAATTCGAAAGAAAATTGAACAACTTCCGGATGTTTCAAACATTCACCATATTCATGCATGGAAACTTACTGATACTGAAGTCCATTTTGAATGCCATGTCGATCTTTGTGCAAATTTAAGAATTAAAGAATCGGACCAGATTAGAATGAAGATTGAAAAAATATTAAAGGATCAGTTTCAGATTCATCATGTAACTATTCAAATTGAATACGATACATGTACTGAAAAAGAATCGATAGCAAATTCAAATAAGTAGTTTATTAAATAATACTGCGAAATAAATCACATTTGATTTATTTCATCTTCATCTAAGAACAATTTATTAAAATTTACCAGGTACAGATTTGCAGTAGCACGGGTAAAAGCTGTATAAAGCCATCTAAGGTATTCACTATTCATCATCTCCTGAATAAAATATCCAGGATCAATAAACACATTTTTCCATTGTCCTCCCTGAGCTTTATGGCAGGTAATGGCGTATGAAAATTTCACCTGGAGGGCGTTGAAATACTCATCCTTTCTAATAGCTTCAAACTTTTTCTTTTTGTTTTTTAAATCACTGTAATCTTCAGCCACTGAGAAGTATAATTCTTTGTTTTTCTCCGAAGGCATTGAAGCAGACTCCATTGTCAAAGTATCGAGCATTATCTTAACATCCAGCTCTGTATCACCGTAATCAAGCAATCTCATACGAATATCAGCGAAACGTAAACCGTATCTTTCAGTATAAGTATGAATTTTTAGAATCTCAAATATATCACCATTGGCAATAAAGTCAATCAATTCATTATCAGCCATCCAGAAGTAATTATTCTTCACCACCATCATTAAATCACCCACCGAAATCTCCTCCTCTCTCCATAAAATTTGGTTTCGAATACCTGAATTATAACGGTTTGCCTGCTTATTAGACCTCACCACAACTACTGATTCTTCAAGGCCAAATTTATCGTAACTACTACTCAATGTTTCAAGAAAATCTGTACCAGTTATATAGTTTATATCGGAAAAATCAGACAGTTTAAGTTTTGGAATTTTGGCTGAATTATTCTCAATTTCAGATCGAATCAGGGTGGCATTCCATAGTATACCCGAGTCGGAGGATTGCCTTACTACTTCATTGAAGAAAAATTCCTGAACATCATAGTTATGATATTCCAGTTCTTTTCTTTCCAGGGCAGGACTCAACTCTTTTCCAATTGGGGGCAATTGGGCAGTATCGCCAATCAAAATCAACTTACATCGATTTCCCTCATAAACAAAATACAATAGGTCCTCTAATAATTTTCCAGATCCAAAAATTGATGAGTCTAAAGAGGTATTTGAGATCATTGATGCCTCATCAACTATAAAAAAGGTGTCAGTATGAAGATTTCTATCTAAAACAAAGGTTCCAAAACCATCTTTTGCAGACTTTTGCCTGTATATTTTTTTGTGAATAGTATAAGCCTGCTTCCCCGTTAAATTCGACAATACCTTTGCAGCCCTACCTGTTGGGGCCAGCAAAACCGATTTTAATTTAAACTCGGACAAAGTGCGCACAACTGCCTTCATTGCTGAGGTTTTACCAGTTCCGGCATAGCCTTTTAACAATAGAATTTCATCCTTATCAGGACGAAGTAAAAAATCAGGAAGATACTTTAACAAATGATCCTGTCCCTGAGTTGGGTCATGCTCAAAATACTCTCTTAAATATTTTTCGATATGATTTTTTAACATTTATTAGTAAGATTCCTGATTTAAGAATCAATTTTTAATTTTTTATTTTAATTTTGCAAACAAACATAATCCAAAACTACTGAAATGAGAACTGTTATTCAAAGTATTCTTGCAATTGCTGTTTTACTTCTTGGCTATTTACTTTTTGAAAGTATTCAGGAACCTATTCGTTTCAACAGAGAAGTTTATAAAAGAGAAGACGCCACCATTCAAAAGCTTAAGGATATACGAACCGCTGAAGTGTTTTATAAAGAAAAGTATAATGATTATACCGGAAGCTTTGATACACTGATTCACTTTGTGAAATTTGATTCTTTACCTATAATCAGGGCTATTGGAAGTATTCCCGATAGTTTATATGACCTGGGCGTGACAGAGAAAAAAGCTATTGAGATGGGAATTATTATTCGTGACACCAGTTATGTAAATGTTCTTGACTCTATATTTCCTCCAAACTACAAAATTGATTCACTCAGATATGTTCCCTATGCCGGTAATGAACAGTTCTTCCTGGGTGCTGCTGAATTGGAAACAGCTTCAAAAGTTAAGGTAAAAGTATTTGAATCTCATGTTCTTAACAATGTTCTATTGCATGGCATGGATAGACAATTAGTAATAAACTATAATGCTGACAGGGAAAAAATTGTTGGCTTCCCAGGCCTTAAAGTAGGATCTTTGGAAGCATCTACCAACAATGCAGGAAACTGGGAATAATACTAAAGGTATTGTTGAATTTGAATTTTTGGATGAAACCCTTGATTTGAATTCAACATCCAACTATCATTTATCCATTCAGGTTGGTCTGGATGGATTTTCTTTTTCCATATTAAACCCCACCAGCAATAAGTATATTGCTCTTAAAAACTATCCAAATCTATCCAATGGCTCGGAGGCAATAAACGCAGATTGGATAAGAACTATTTTGAATAATGATGAATTTCTAAATCGAAACTACAAAAGTGTTGCCCTTGTATTTGTAAGTTGTAACTCTACTATTGTTCCAGATCCATTATTTAAAAAAGAGAATCTAAAAGACTATTTTGATTTCAACCTGGATCTGCCAGAGACAGATGAAATCTATTGTTCTAAAATTGAAAGAACGGATTCATGGACTTTGTTTCCAGCACAAAAGGATATAATTGAAATATTAACCGGGCAATATAAGAACCTAAAAATTTTCCACCAATCAGTTCCCTTTATTAATAATATTCTATCAAAGACAAAAAATAGCCTCAACAATACACAGGCTTTTATACACCTTTACGGGAAATTTTTCGATATGGCAATTATTGAAAATCAGGAACTTAAGTTATACAATTGCTATTCTTACAGGCACGTAAATGATCTATTGTATTATATATTATATGCCTTTGATCAATTAAAGCTGCCTGCTGACTCTACCAGCCTGGTCCTATCAGGAAAAGTTACTCGGCAATCAAGTTTTTACGAAAATCTAAGGCGATATGTCAAAAAAATAGATTTTGCCGGGCTTGACCCTTTTTTTAAGTATAGTTATACTTTCACTAAAGTTCCTGATCATACATTTACCAACCTTTTAAATCTTTTTCCTTGCGCATAATTAGTGGAAAAAACAGAGGTCGAAAAATTATTCCGCCCAAAAAATTAAATGCCCGTCCAACAACGGATTTCGCGTCCACTTCTAACTCTTGCATAAACTTGGGTTCAAATACAATAAAAGAATCAACTGTTTCAATGCGTATATCATTGAAATACTGATTCCAATCAATAGATGGTGTAAGTTCAGTAAGACCTTTTACAGTCATCTTATTATATAATAGCGGATAATTTCTTTTTTCAACAGGTGTTAAAGATGCAATGGCCAATTGATTTTCAATATTATAAATATT
>JASJGS010000144.1:0-11864 GCA_033791445.1 Bacteroidales bacterium
GATGCATCATAGGCATAGATATGATCCTTTCCATATACAAGTTCATTAAAGGTGCTTGATGCCAGGTAATTGGGATTTGCTTTGCTGCGTTTGATACCATTAATGACGCTTGTTTTTGCCAGCGTAAATTCCTCTTCATCCCAACGGGGCTCCAGCAACATTTCCTGAACCAATGCCAGAGTTTTTTCATAATTTCTGGCCAGGGTATTTACACTGATGGTTGTGGAAGAGCCTCTTGAATAAATTCTGATATTTGCTCCCAAAAGTTCGATCTCTTCCTCAAGTTCTTCAGGTGTTTTATTGGCTGTTCCCTCGTTCATCAACTGACCAACCATATTGGCCACACCAGGTTTTTTAATATCATCAAAGAGGCGACCTCCGGTCATTACTATATTGTACTGTACTAAAGGAAGCTCCGTATAATTGATTCCATATACTTTCATGCCATTGGTGGTCTCATCCTTCCAGAGAGAGGGAATTGCAAGTTCCGGATCTGGTCCAAGGGGTGGTACAATAGAACGATCAAGCTTAGTTTCGGTTCGCACAATTTCTTCTTCCTCAGCAACCTGGTCCTGATCGACTTCAGTGGCTTTTAATATATCTTCCTCTACAATTCCTGCATTTTCCGATCCCTCAGCAACTAATTCTACCTGTCCCTTAGGAACAAAGCTTGTTGCAACAAAAGGCCTATCCTTAACATATTTCTCATACACCCTTTTTACATCTTCAATGGTCACAGCTTTGATATTTTCAATATCGTCGGTTATGAAGGAAGGACTGCCAGCATACTCATTATATCGGGCCAATTGATAAGACTTGCCCAGCACACTGCTGATCCCGTTGTAGAAACCGGTTTCCAGACCGGCTTTAATTCTCTCAAGATACATTTCTGTAATTCCCTCTTCTTCAAAGCGGGCAAAGGATTCAAAAATACCAGCCTCAACATCGGCCAGGCTGACTCCTGAATTTGCAGTTACAATTATGTTAAATGTTCCGGTCAATTCAAGTGAGGAATTGTATGCATATGCACTGGAGGTTAATTTCTTTTCCTTTTCCAGGACTTTATACATAGGTGCTTTCTTCCCTGATGATAATATCTCACTCAGGAAATCCAGGGCATAGGCATCAGGATTGAAGCTTTCCACGGTTGGCCACACCATTTGTAAACGGGCCGTACGGGCAAAGTTATCTTCATGGTAGAGTTTTTTAGTGGCATCAATCGACACTGGCATAGGATCCGGGTCAAATACCTCCCCACCTTTTGGAATCTCACCAAAATATTTTTCTATCAGTTCTTTAGCTGCGGCCGGATCAAAATCACCAACCAATGATATCGTAGCATTATTTGGAACATAAAACTTTCCATGGAACTCCTTCACATCTTCCACGGTTGCATTAAACAGGTCATCCATTTCACCTATGACTGTCCAGCTGTATGGATGTCCTTCAGGATAAAGGGTTTTTCCAATCAATCCGCGGTTATGGCCGTAAGGCTGGTTATCCACTGATTGACGCTTCTCATTCTGGACAACATTCTGCTGATTCACAAATGCAGATGGGGTTACTGTGTTGATCATATATCCCATTCTGTCAGATTCAAGCCAGAGAGCCAGCTCAAGTGCATTTTTAGGAACCACTTCAAAATACATAGTTCCATCATTGCTGGTACCTCCATTTAGCGTTCCTCCAGCACTCTGGATCATCTTAAAGAATTGATCCTGTCCAACATTCTCAGATTGCTGAAACATCATGTGCTCAAATAGGTGGGCAAAACCTGTCCTTCCGAGAACCTCCCTGTTGGAACCTACATGGTACTGAATAGCAAGGGCCACAATGGGGTCTGATTTGTCGACTGAGAGAATTACATCCAGTCCATTATCAAGTTGATACTGTTCATAATCGACAGATAGTTTCTGCTCCTTTTGAGGGCTAGTACAAGAAAAAACCAGGAAAAAGAAAAGGACTCCTGCAATCCCAAGGATTTTAGAAAATTTGGTTGAATTCATAGGTTTCGTTTGTTAATTGATTTAGAACTATTTGGGACTGTGAATTTAAGTAAAAAACATTACAATGAATACAAGTCTTATTTATTTTGATTGGCAAGAACTTTTTCTACTTCCTGGATATGCAGGTAATTATTATGACAAAACCAGCAGCAGAGCTTCCTATATTTATTTTAATCCAATGCCATACTCTTAAAGTTTAATTTACATTAAGCTCAGGTTTTTTAGTTCAAAATCTTCATTTGAGTTATTGTGACCTCAAGCACTGGGATTTGCATAAAAAAGCCGTACCCTGAATGACTATCAGAGTACGACTCTTTTATAATATTATTCTATTCAGATTATTGTGGCACAGGACACTCAGCTACTGTCAGGTTAAAAGAAAATTCAAACTTTGCTGGACAATCAATATTATTATATACAGGCATTACCGGTGCCGGATTTACTTGTTTTCCCATGAAGTGGGTTTTAGCATAGAAGTTTGTTCCATCGAAGTAACCTTTGTAATTCAAAGTACCCTTATTAATTCCTGGACCATGAGCAATGCAACCAGTATGCTCTAGGAATTGACCCAATACATCATCACGTATTGTTCCTAGCTCCCACCATGTATCGGGCCATGAAAACATGACAACTCCACTGGGAGTAATTTTTACATCCCAACTAATTTCCCGAAATAGCATAAAGGAACCATCTGGTAAAGGCATTGATTCTTTCGTTTCAAGTAAATAATTCTGGCCATCAAGATGTGTAAGTTTTGCTTCAACCAAAAGGAACATTAAATCAGGATCAACTATCACCCTTTTTTCTTTTACAGCATAAACATCGAAATTGGAGGTTCCTTCGAAACAAACTGGCCCGGCAAGCACATCTTTCTTTTTCAAATTAGCATCGGAGTTTTCATCCATTAGAGTAAGCGGACTATCTTCCTTACTACAACTAAATAGAAAGAAAATAACCAGGAAGAAGCTCAGGAATTTCGTACCTGGTAAATTTTTAATACATGAAGTTTTCATAATTGTGTATTTTTTGAAATGAATTTAGAAACTGAAAGAGATTACTTTTTTGGTTCGGTATAGATATTTGAGCAATAATCAATTATATCTATGAATATACGGAAGTAATGTAAAAAGGAGCAATAACATATGTTACAAATTCTGTAACATATGTTTCAAAAAAGAGCAATTGTAGAAATAATGAGTGTAGTGTGCCTGTTTTAATAAAAAATTGGGATGTTTGATTAGCGATTTGTGCTATCAGGCTTATTTATTCTGGTTGGCAAATGCTTTTTCTACTTCTTGGATGTATAAGTAATGATTAGAGTTAAAATAAGGTCTTGCTTCCCATGATTCTTTCAGAATATCAAGAGATTCTTCAAGCTTTCCTTGCTTATATAATCCCCACCCTTTGGTATCTATAAATGAATAATTATCAGGTTTAATTTTAAGAGCCTGATCTATAAGGTCCATTCCTTCATCAACATTTTCCTCATTGTTTATGAAAATAGATCCTAACCGCCATTTCATTTCTGGATTATAGAGATTCTTTGCAATTAATTCTCTGAAAATAACAATGGCTTTATCATACTGTTTAGCCATCTGATAAATTATTCCAACACTATTCTTGATTTGGTCATCATCCCAACCATTTGTTTCCCTGATTGATCTGTATTTTGCAATATAATCATTGGCTTCTGTCATATCTCCAGTTGATAGAGCACAAATAGCCTGACGGAAAATTAGGTTCGGATGATCTGGCAATACACTTAATCCCATTTCATAAATTTCATTCTCCCTATCATGATTTCCTAATTCATGGTATGCTTTTCCCGGATTTATATAAAAAAGATCCCACATATTGCCACCTCCCCACTGCTTACTTATTTCAAGAGACTTTTCAAAACATTGAGTCGCTTTTTCAAACTGATGTATATCATTGTAATTCGTACCTTGCAGATACCACATAATACGATTTTGTGGATTATCCTCTAAAAATAACTCTACGTATTTAATACCTGCATGTGGGTCTTTATCAATGAAAGACATCATATGTTTTAACAACAGTTGGTTATCATATGACACATTTTCAAATTGTTCATAAGCTTTTTGAAAGGAAAGCAATGCCTCATCATTCCTTCTAAGGTTATAATATGCACCCGTTAAAAAATAATGGGCAGCAAAGAAATCGGGATCTACCTCAATGGCTTTAATAAACAATTCAACAGAAGAAGAATAATCATTACAAAAAAACAAATTTATCCCTTTAATATAATACTTGTATGCTTCGGGTGATTCGGTAGTTGAGAATTTACTATAATCGTAATCAAGTTCTTTTTCAAGCACCTTTATTTCCAGATAACTCCTTACAAGTCTGGACAAAGAATCTGTAATAATAAACAAGTCATCTTCGGTATTCCCGTCAATATGGTAGGTCTTATAAATTCCTCCTGTTTTAGAATCAACCAATTGGGCATTTATCCGAAAAATATCTCCTGACTCCTTAATACTACCCTGAATAAAGGTGTTTGCATCAAGTTTTCGTGAGATGTTACCGGCTACAATGGGTGTAATAGAAGTATAATTTGTATGTTTTGTACTCTGAAGAATATCGTTCATAGTTTGGTATTGACGAACGGATAATTCATCTGAATTGGAAAGGTTTGTAATTAACTCATTCTGTATGCCATTTTGCCATATATCCCAGATTGTATCACCAGTCATGTTCTGAAAAGGCATCACCGCAACAGAAATCCTTCCATCAGCATCTCTGATCCCTTCAAACTTATCTTTCTTGAATATTTTGGGATAGACCAGTATTCCAACAACTACAATTAAAACAACAATTATCACATCACTTGCTCTCTGTCTTCTTTTTGCAGGAGCTGAAAGTGGTTCATGCTCTTTTGCCACCTCGATGGATTCAGTCTTTTTTACACCTTCTGGAGTGATGTCAAATATCCAGGATAAAATAGCTGCAACTGGGAATCCTATTGCCAATAGAATTATAACTAAGGTGACAGTCCAGGATGGTAACAGCAAAGCAGGAACAACAATATCTACTACCTCTAACAGGATGAAAGCCGAAGCAGCATACATGGCAACTACCCTAAATACCTTACGTCGTTTCAGTTCTTGCCAGAACTGTAATATTTTGTTTATGGGTTGTGGCATAATTAAAATACCTGATTATTCTTCTAATCCCATTTTATTCAATATAGCAAGGTATCTCGGGTCATTACGCAGATTTCTAAAATGAATATTAAAACTCATGTGTGGGCTTATTTCATTTAACATAGAAGCTTTCTCAAGCCACTCTAAAGCTTTCTCATCTTCTCCAATCAAACCATAAGTATCTGCAAGAAGATAGAGTCTATACCCTTTTTCAGCTTCCTTTATAACAATATTAATTTTCCAATCTAGTAGAGCTTTAAGACCGGATACTTTATAAATATTCTCCGCTGTTTCAAGTTTATAAATTGAGTCTCCTTCAAATTCCTTCAACAATGCTTCATAGGCTTTTTCCTTATCACCCAATTGCCAGTAAACATCGAAATATATCGGGGGGAGCCACGGATGGTTTTCATATAGTTCGTTGCATTTTTGGAGTTCCGCCAGGGCTTCCATGAAACGACCATCATTGTAATACATTTCGGCTCCATTTACATATCTGATTACAAAAGAAAGCGGGTCAAGTTCAAGCGCTTTGTCGATGTGCATACGTGCTTCTTTATGATTACCAGTAATATGAAAATGCTGGGAATAATAATGATGAGCTGTAGCATAATTCGGGTTTATTTCCAGTGCCCGTTTAAAGGCATTTTCTGCATTTTCCCAATCATAATCCACATAGTCGTAGATTGATCCCAATACCGTGTAAGCTTCTGCGAGATTCTCGTCCAGTTCCAGTGCTTTAAATGCCAGTTCTACTGCTTTATCTCTTCCTACCTGTCTATCTATCCAACCCTGAAGTGCCATTAGATTATAAGTGTCAGCCAAACCTGCATAGGCTAATCCATAATCGGGATCTTCCTTAATTGCTTTTTCAAAATATTCAATACTTGTATTATAACCATCCCCAGTGCGTTTGTTCCAATAAAACCGACCCATTTGATATAGTTCAAATGCCTTCACATTTTTGGTTTTATTTTCCAGAATATGTGTCTTTTGTTCCGAGGTAAGGATCGTATTGAGTTCAGTGGCTATTTGCATGGCAATCTCGCTCTGTGTTTTAAAAACATCAACTATTTCCCGATCGTAATTTTTCGCCCAGATGTGATCATCGTTAATGGCATCAATAAGCTGAACAGTGATCCTGGCTTTGGTCCCATATCTTTGCACACTTCCCTCAACTATAAATGAAACATTTAGTACTTCTGCGATCTCATGGATACTTTTCACCCCCCTTTCACGGAACATATCAGAAGAAGTACGTGAAGTCACCTTCAACTCCTCAATCACCGAAATACGATTTAACAAGTCTTCTACCAAACCATCAACAAAATGTTCATTTCCCTTTTCTTCACTCAAATTATTAAATGGTAATACAGCAATTGATTTCTCCAGTCCGGATATGTCGGAACCTTTTTTGTTGTCTGCAAAGTAAAATATTATAAAAGCAACAATAATTATCACACTTATATAGGTAGCTATTTTCCAGCCTGTTGAGGCAGCTTGTTTACTGTCAGACTTCAAGTCTACGAAAGGACTGGTTTTTTCAATCCCTTTGGGTGTGACATCATATACCCAGGATAGAATTACCGAGAGTATGAAACCAATAACCAGCAATACAATTACCATTTGCAAGGTCCATTCGGGAAGCCTTAATGGTTCTACTATAATAGAAATCAACTCAAGTATAACAAAAGCTGCAGCTGCATACAATGTAATAACACGAATAACCCTCCTACGCTTTAACTCCTCCCAGAACTGAAATGGGTTGTCTGATTTTTCAGGCATCAGGTTTAATTAATTTGATTGGCAAGAGCTTTTTCGACCTCCTTCATTTCAAGAAAAATCTCATGATCATAATAAGGTATTAAATACCAGGCACGGCTGAGGATTTCCTGCGCTTCCATAGGCTTACCCTGTTTATACAAACCCAATCCATAGGTGTATAAATAATTCCCATTTTCAGGATAATTTTCAAGGGCACGAGCAACAAGTTCCATGCCTTCGGAAATATTGATGTTGTTGGAGATGAGTAAGTTTGCCAGATCATTCATCGAATCAAATTTTTTGGGATTAATGGCAAGAGCACGCCTATATATTTTTTCAGCCTGTTCAAAATCACCAGCCTGATCATACGCGCCTCCACACCAATACAAAATATTTGATTCTGACCAGTTATTCTGCTCACCTATGGATCTAAATTCAGCAAGATATTCATTTGCAGTAGTAGTATCTCCCTGCGATAGGGCACAGATAGCCTCCAGATGAACAATTCGAAGTTTTGCGTTGGGCCATAATTCCAATCCAAGTTCATAAATTTTCTTTTCCTTTTTATGATCACCAACCTCATGGTATGCTTTACCTAATAAAATGTAGGTCCAAATCCATGATTTTTTGTCAAATTTTTTATATATATCGACATTCTTCTCAAATGCTTCAATTGCATTTTCCCATTGTCCTGTATTAAATGAAGCCCATCCAATTGCATATATTTTATTCATGCAATATGGATTAATTTTCAAATATTCTTTCATGTAGTTTATTTGATCTATGGGCCGCTTATCAATTGCAGCTTTTATCTCCTTAATACTTAACTGTACATCAAGGGGTACATTATTTATCTTGTTATAAGCTTTATTTGCCCACTTTTTACTTAGCTCAGATTGTCCAATGTCTCCATACACATAGGATAACTTTATCATTGGAGAAACAAAGTTAGTATCAATATTTATAGCCTTGTTATATAAATCTATAGCTGTGGTATAATCCAATGCACCATGAAAAGTATAGCCCTGAATGTAGTATTTATAAGCCTCAGTAGATTTGGTCAAAACATTTTTCAAATCATAGAACATCGATTCATCCAGTTGCTTTATTTCCAGATAATTTTTTATGAGTGATGATAGGGAATCCGTAATGTTGAAAAAGTCGTTCTCGGAATTTCCTTCAATTTCGTATGATTTATATATCTCTTCGCTAGCTGAATCCAGCAAGTTTGCTGTAATCCGTACTACCTTGCCGGATTTGTGTACATTACCAATAATAACCGTGTTTGCCTGAAGCTTTGTAGCAATTTCGCTGGCAAATGTAGGGGTGAAGGAGGAATAGTTTATCAATTTCTCCCTCCCTACAATGTTGTACATTGTTTCAAACTGCCTGACTGATAACTCGTTTGAGTTTGAAAGCGAGGTGATAAGAAGATTTTGAATTCCATCCTGCCAGACATTAAATAGGGTATCTCCCGATAGATTCTGAAATGGCATCACAGCTACAGATATCCTTCCATCCGGGTCTCTATCAACTTTTGATTTGCCCCCGAAGATCTTTGGATAAACCAGTATGCCTATTACCACAATTAGTACGGTGATAATTACATCGCTTAGCTTTAGTTTTCTTCTTCCTGGTTCAGCAGGCAATTCCTGCTTTATTGACTCATCCCGCGATTCAGTTTTCTTTACACCTGAAGGGGTAATATCGAAAATCCAGGATAAGATGGCAACTATTGGAAATCCAATGACAAGCAATAAAATTACTATTGTAGCAGTCCATTCAGGCAAGTGCAAGGGCTCAGAAACATTATTTACCAGTTCAATGATAATGTATGCAGCACCTGCATACATTGCGATAACGCTAAATACCTTACGGCGTTTCAGTTCGCTCCAGAGTTGATTCAGCCTATTGGTTTCTTTTGCACTCACTTAGTTTTATTTTTAATTCTACGATACCTCCCCTGCAACCTGGCTCCTCTCCAAAATAACCCACCGGGTTATTTCTTTACGGTCGGCCCCTTGCCAGAATTGTGATATTTTATTTGGATTGTCAGGCATCAGGTTTAAGTATTGCGATTGGTACATAAATGTACATCAATTCTTTATCAACCCCAAATATTTCTGGTTATTGGCAGTCCTACTCCTCACATTATCAAATAATTATTTGGCAGGAATCATTTATACCGTAACTTATCAAATAATATATTCTATGGCCACAAGTAAAACTCCTGAGAACTGCTGGGAATATATCTCCTGCAGTGATAGTATAAGGCAAAATTGTCCTGCCTACAAGAAAAGAGATGGAAAAGGATGCTATATATATTGTCAAACTCTTACATCCTCTTCCAAACGGTCTGAATTCACAAAAAACCTACCTGGCTGCATGGATTGTTCATGGTTTAAAGAACTCATCTCACAATAGTTCATTCAAATGATAAATGCCTTTATTGAGTAACTCTATGAATAAGTTATTGCTTTTTGGAATAATAAGTATACCTGTGATAATTATATCGTGGCGATCACTGTTTAATTATAAAAGTCATGGCTTTTATCGATTTTTCAGTTGGGAGTGTATTATTTGGCTTTTTGTGGCAAATTATAAATTTTGGTTTGTTAATCCATTTACTACTACACAAATTATTTCATGGATATTTCTTCTATTTTCAGCATATCTTGTTCTCACAGGAGTGATACTTATGAAGAAAAAAGGTAAACCAGGTATGTCTAGAGATGAAAAAACATTATACTCGTTTGAAAAAACATCGGAGTTGTTAGATACAGGGATTTTTAAGTATATCAGACATCCCCTGTATTCCTCGCTACTTTTTTTAACATGGGGTATATTTCTAAAAAATCCTACTATTCAATTATTGTTAATCTCATTGATATCCACCACGGTTCTTTACCTTACGGCAATAATTGAGGAAAAGGAATGTGTTAAACACTTTGGTACTAAGTATGTTGAATACATGAAACGAAGTAAAAAATTTATACCATTCATTGTATGAAGAAAAGAAGCAAATTGGAAAAACCATTCGAATGATAGCAAGAATTTGGAGTTTCTTACTATTGGTGTGGTATTGACATGGTTTGAGAATATATTAGATGATGTTCTATAAGCTCAAGTTTCTCGGGTGATGATTCGTTTTTTTGTTCGCTTTTCCAGTTATCTTATTTAAGTACTACCCCTCACATTCTCAATTATTTATTTGGCTGCCATCGCATAATTCTATATCTTAATCAGGAATTCCATTTATGGGTCAATTAAACTATAAATAGAAATAATCGTGAAAAGAACCATCCTTATTTTGCTATTTATCAGTTGGCAGTTATTTTCATGGTCCCAGGTCAATGATAAAATCATAACGAAAAATGGAGAAACTATTATCTGTCGAATAGACAGCATTACGGCCACATATATTTATTTTTCAACTGTGGTGAGAAATAGTTTAGTTCAAACGTACATGGAAATGAGTAAGGTAAAAGACTATCAACCCTATATTTTAGCTGATAATTTTATTGATTCTAGAATAGATTTCACGTATTTTCCTCAGGACAAGCCGTTTATAAAGAAAAAGGGAAAAATTAAAACCTATAAAACATGGGTAACTTTTATGAATAATTCCTTAAAATATAAAGGAGTTTTATACGAAGTAAATGATTCTTCCATAACATTGACAGGTTCTGTAGAAATCAATGATTATTTTGAAAAAAACCTCGAGACGATAACTTTTCAGGTCAATTATATAAAAATGATAAGTACCCGAAGAAAAAAGAATGCGGTGCGAGGAGTTTGGATTGGTGCCGTTTCAGGTTTTGGTGCAGCTTTTTTAGTGGGTTTTATAGGCTCTAGAGGGGATGTAGGTAGCGGAGGAATGTACACTTTCTTTTTCGGTATCCCCGCGGCACTCATTGGTGCTGGGCTTGGAGCCTTAATTGCATCCACCCCTTTAGGCATACCAATTCATGGGGACATGAATAGGTATTATCGTCGAAGAAAAATGTTAGAAAAACGTTCTTTAAAGTGAGAGCATTGCAACTTTCGAAATATCTATTTTCATTTTTCCTATGCACTACAAAGGAATAAACATGAAAAAATCTATTCTAATTTTACTATTTATAGCTTGCCAACTATATACCTGGTCCCAGGTCAAAGATAAAATCATAACGAAAAATGGAGAAACTTTCATCTGTCGAATAGACAGCATTACATCCACACATATTTATTTTGCAACCGTGGTGAGAAATAGTTTAGTTCAAACTTATATCGAAATGAGTAAGGTGAGAGACTACCAACCCTATATTTTATCTGAAGATTTTATTGATTCAGGAGTAGATTTTACGTATTTTCCTCAGGACAATCCGTTTATAAAAAAAAGAAAAAATAAAACCTATAAAACATGGGTAACTTTCATGAATAATTCCTTAAAATTTAAGGGAGTTTTATACGAAGTAAATGATTCCTCCATAACATTGTCAAGTTCTGTAGGAATCGATGATTATTTTGAAAGTAACTACGAGACGATGACTTTTCAGGTTAATAACATAAAAATGATAAGTACCCGAAAAAAAAACAATACGGTACGAGGAATTTGGATTGGGGCCGTTTCAGGTTTTGGGTCAGCATTTTTGGCGGGTTTAATAGCCGGTGAGGGAAATACTTTTTTTTTTAGTATCCCTATGGCAGCCATTGGGGCCGGGGTTGGAGCTATAATTGGATCTGTACCTATTGGCATACATATCCATGGGGATATGAACAGGTATTATCGTCGTAGAAAAATGTTAGAGAAACGTTCTTTAAAGTGAGAGCATTGCAACTTTCGAAATATCTATTTTCATTTTTCCTATGCACTACAAAGGAATAAACATGAAAAAATCTATTCTAATTTTACTATTTATAGCTTGCCAACTATATACCTGGTCCC
>JASJGS010000145.1:0-3813 GCA_033791445.1 Bacteroidales bacterium
ATATCGTAATGAATACATAACTTAATACCTGGAATTGAAAAAGGTAAACAGTTCTTGAAAAAAAAATGGAAAAACCCGGAATTTTAGTTCTGCAATTTTATATTCAAATACAGGTTTTTCTTCCTGGTGATCTGGATTTTATGATTAATCCTATTAGAAACCTATTATTTCACCTTTTTTTAAGGCGCATTCAGCAGATAAGTAAATTATTGCGATATTTAAAAAAATTAATATTGATGCTGAATTCTCATTATACCGCTAAAACTTGTTTTATAAACAAAAGAGTTAATGGAGATGCTCAAACTTGTAGGTTCTGTATGTTGAAAATAAAAGCATCTGTTATTTTAAACAATTGATCATAAATATTTGTTGCCAGATATGCTTAGAATAATTTTATTGCTTTCAATTTCACTGTATTCAACAATAGTTTTCTCAACATCATTTCAGAGACCAGATCCCAACACATTGAAAGAATTGGCTGATAATCATTTCATAGCACGCAGATATGACAGTGCTGTTGTTTATTACAATAAAGCAGCCACCGAATTTCATGAAGTATCTGACATACGGCAGTATCTTTATTGCAAAAACCAGGAAGCATTTTCTCTGGGTATTCAAAACCGCAATAAGGAAGCTTTGGCCATTTGTGAAAAGGTAATAAAAGAATATCCTGATTCACTTAAGGCCAGCAAGTACGATGTGTATTTTTTCTGGAAATTAGCACTTTTTAATAACCGTCTACATAATTATAATTTAGCATATACCTATGGAATAAATACAAAGGAAATTGCGGAATCCTATTACATTTTTGAGGGCTATATGAAAATTGATATATTGAAAATTCTAACTTCTTCTGCACGAAATCTAGGATTATATGACATTGGGCTGGGTTATGCCATTGAAAGTATGAAATACAATCAATCCCTGAATGATTATCTCAACCTTTCACATGCATACAATAGCATGGCACTGATTTACAAAAGATTCCATGATTTTAACAAGGCCCTTGAATATTTCAAGAAGAGCATGGAAATAAGAGAAAAACATGCCCCTCAATGGACACCTTATGTAATGGTAAATGTTGGGGAAATGTACCTGGAATATGGAAGAGTGGATTCCGCCTTTACATGGTTTCAAAATACATTGACTGTTTTAAAAAATCAGGGTGTCAGGGAAAATTTGCTGTATAGTGCCATATACAGCAGTATTTCAGTAATTCTGGCAAAGCAGGAAAATTTTGAACAGGCCATATGGTATATTAATAAATGTCTTGAAGTAAGATCTCGGTATTTCAAACCCGATGATATTCAGAATACAGATTTTATTAAAACCAGGGCAGAAATTCTAATTAGTTCCGGGGATTTATCTGCTGCTGCTGATGACCTTAATCAATTGAAAGAAATCATACTTGATAAAAAAAATTCACCTCAGATAGAATCCCTATATCATCAAGTTATGGCTTATCATTATGCAGAGGGAGAAAAAAAGTTTGAGGCTATTCAGGAACACCAAAAATCTATCATTTCACTTACCAGGGATTTTAAAGATATGGATATATTTCATTTGCCAGATCAAAATGACTTTTTCTACGGTAAGGATAGGCTTCTGGAGGCAGTAATTAAAAAAACCGGGCTCTTAAATGAATTGTATTTGGAAACCGGTGATCCAAAATATCTAAAATCAGTTACTGATCATTATATGTTTTCATTGGGATTGATTAACATGATGATTGAGGATCAAAGTAGTATGCTTTCTGTTTCAGGTCTTTTCAGGGACTTTAGTCATTTATACGAAACCGCTATAAAAGCGGCTGTTTCATTAAATGAATTATACCCTGATGAAAAAAATTATAAGGACATTAGCAGTTATATGGAGGCAAGCAGGATGAACCACGCGAAGATTCTGTTTAAACTTAACCGGGTAATTAACTATGGTGGTATCCCTGATTCTGTTATTTATAGAAAAAAGGAGCTTGAAAGAATGATTGCTTACAACAGGATCGATTCCACAGAAAATTCAGAGAATCTTTCCGAAAAGTTCAAAATGGAGCAAGAGCTGGACTACATTCAATTTCTTATAAAAAATGAAAATAGAAATACTGATCTGATACAAAATATCGATTTTGATTTATTGCAACAGAGTCAAAAAAAGCTGGACAGGAACACTATTATTCTTCAGTATTATTTTGGGGAAGAAAAGCTCTACCTGCTTGCAAGCACTAAACACTCAAACAAGTTTATAACCCTGGACTGGTCTCAAAAGGAAAAACAGGATCTTGATTATTTTATAAGGCAATTAAAAATGCCCGGATACGATAGTAGTATGGTGGAGCTGAATAACAGGGTATATCGCTCACTCGGACTGGATTCTGTTCTGACACCTGATATTCAAGAAATTGTTGTGATACCTGACAGGGAGCTATATTTTATTCCATTTGATGCCCTAAAGGATTCAGATAATAATTTCCTTATATCAAAGTATACCATTTATACTGAGAATAGTCTCTTTTTTATGAATGCCAACAGAAGAAATGTTGACAATAGTATTTCACTGCTGGGACTGGCGCCCTTTGCTGATATTGAAAACGGATCTGTAGGGATGGATGATACATTGAAAAGATCTCGTAGTGATGATCTTTTTCCACTGCCGGGATCAAAAAATGAAATTGAAATGATTCAAAAACAACTAGGTGGCGTAATAAAAATTGGTTCGTCAGCAACAGAAAAATTTTTCAGAGAAAATGCTGAAAAGGCTGAAATTATTCATCTCTCGAGTCATTCATTTCTTGATGATACTGATCCTTTTTTCAATAGTATTGTTCTTGCTTCCGAATCAGGTATAGACGATGGCTACCTGCACACTCATGAGCTTTATGGCTTAAATCTGGCTGCTGAACTGGTAACTCTAAGCGCCTGTAATACAGGGGTTGGAAGATACCTTGACGGTGAAGGAATGATTAGCCTGGCAACAGGATTCCGCTCAGCCGGGGTAAAAAATATTGTTATGAGCCTATGGAACCTGCCCGATGATGCCACATCTGAAGTTATGATAAACTTCTACAGCTATTTAAGGGCCGGGGAAAAGAAAGCCGATGCCCTGAGGTTGGCCAAACTGGATTATCTTAAAAGTGCAGATCAAAATACCTCCTCTCCATATTTCTGGGGAGCCTCTGTATTTATAGGCACAAACTCACCGATAGCATTAAAAAACAACTACCTCAATATATTTGCCGGAATAATTTCTGTTGTGCTTCTGGTAACTGCTTTATATTGGTACCGGAAAAAGAGAAGTCAGAAATTGAAACAAGATCAAATCAATTGATTTTTTTCAATATCTTTTTAGCGTTATTAGCATACACATCATTTCCCTCAGTCAGAATGTTCAGGTATTCAGAAGCTAGTTCTGGTTTTTTTGTATGGATATAAGCCAGGGATAAATACCAGTTTGCAGCCTGGGTAAATTTGCTCTGATTTTTGTCTGCTACTTTTTTAAGTTTTTCAATTGCATTATTAAAATCAGATAATTCCATATTACTGATGGCGGCATAGAAAAGAGCAGATTCATCATCAGGATTACCCTTAATTAATGATTGAAATCCGGCAAGAGCAGATTCATACTCACCTTTTTCATATTGGTAATACGGACTGTTTCCATTTTCATCCGAACGAGAAAGGGGAGTACTTATATTGGGATATGGCTGATAGTATTCCTCGTAAATTTTAATAGGATTTTGCTTTATACTATTTAAGAAAAAGGTAGAGAATATCCCAATTACAAGAATAGCTGCAATTCCAGAAATGAATCTAATTCTTC
>JASJGS010000146.1:0-6808 GCA_033791445.1 Bacteroidales bacterium
CATTGGTTTTAGGGGATTGGCAGCTTTTGCTGCGGGAAATATGCAAACCGGCGAGCAGGAATTTACGCAAATGTTTGTAGTTGCCCTTACCCTGGCAGCAGGTCTGGTGATTGGTTTTACATTAATTAAGCCCGAAAAATCAAAATAATTAAGTTAAAAATTCTAAGAATGAAAAATAGCATATTATTTATAGCCATTCAAATAAGTGTCTTTTTGTTTTTTCCTGTATTGTTGCTTGCACAAAACGATACGATTCCAAAAGATACCACTAAAAACGTCATGAAGTCCAATGCTCAGTTGTATTATTCTCAAACACTTAGCGGTAGTTCATTAACTGAATATATTGATAAAGAGTATCCAAATTCAATTCCCATACCGGGTACCAATATCCGATTGGCAATTGGTGGATACGTTAAGACTGACTTTATTGTTGACCTGGACTATGTTGGCGATAGAAGCGAATTTGTTACCGGAACCATTGGCTTAGATGGTTCACCCGAAAGCAAGCTGGGTGGTCAAACCACATTTCATGCAAAAGAATCAAGGCTTAGCTTTGATTTTCGCGGGAAAAGTAAAAGTAACATACCTATGCGGGCCTACATTGAATTTGATTTTTTTGGAACAGAAAATCCATATGATTATACACCACACCTGCGAATAGCCACCATTACCGTTGGTAAATTAACCATTGGCCAGAATTGGATTACCTTGATGGACCTGAATGCACTTCCTACCACCATTGATTTTGAATTTGGTGATGCCCTGGTTTTTAAAAGAGCTGTGCAAATTCGCTATGAAAGATCAGCCGGTAAACATTTTAAATGGGCTGCTGCTATTGAAGGCCCTGCCAGCTCAATTGACAATCCTTATGAACTTGATGGACAGGCAATGCTTTATCTTCCCAGTATTACGGGACGCATAATCTGGAATCATAGCCTGGGACATATACAATTAGCAGCTCAGGGTTTACCGCATAGATTTGTAAGTGATAGTTTGGGAACTTCAACTGCCATGGGTGGAGGTATTCACTTTTCCGGAGCATTAAAATTTGCCAAATACGACAGGTTCATGTGGGGAATTGCATATGGTAATGGTTGGGGACAAAACATTGCTGCTGTTGCTGGTCCTGGTGCTGATGCTGTAATTAACAGCAATGGAACCCTGACTACTATGACTGTATTCAACTTTTATTTAGGAGTAGAACATTATTGGCTATCCAACCTCGCTTCAACTTTGTCGGTTAACTGGGCTGAATTACTAAGTCCGGTAAATAGAACATCTGATGAACAGGAATTAGGGGCAACCGTGCATGCCAACATTAGATGGGGCGTTTTTAAAAGGTTTTCAGTAGGTGTTGAATACATGGCAGGTAAACAAAGAATCGTGGATGGAACTGAAGGATTTGGCCAAAGAATACAATTTGGTGCCAGATTAAATTTTACTGATTAATGGGTGGATATATGAGATGTTGAGTTATTAATTTAATAAATATGGACCTTTCAAATTTTTCAAACACTGAGGCTGGCCGTATCATTTCAATGATTTTAATCCTGCTTATTTCTGTGCTGCTAGGTTGGATGGTAAAGGAAGGTATACTTTATGTTTTTAAAAAATCAAGAGCCAAACGGAAAATAGACCCTGGAAAATATGTCCTGAGTATCTTTATAATTCGTTTAGCTATATTGGTTCTTGGAGTAAGCTATGCCATATCACTTGAGCCCCATGTTAAATCCATGACCACCTCATTGCTGGCTGGTGCCGGTGTTGCTACTGCAATAGTAGGATTTGCTTCAAAAGACGTTCTGTCAAATTTGATGTCAGGTGCAATGATTATAATTTTCAGACCATTTACCATAAGCCATTGGATCAAAGTGGGAAATGTTACTGAAGGTAGCGTTGAGGAAATTAAGATGCTATATACTGTGATCAAAGATAGAACAAACCGCAGACTGATAATTCCAAATTCAAAAATAGTTTCATCTGATGTTATAAATTCTTCTTACCGCGAAGAGGACGTAATCGAGCTTGTTGATTTTGAAATTAGTTACGAAAGCAATATTAGTAAAGCAAAAGAAATAATTAGAGAAGTTGCCGAAGCAAGTCCGCTTTGTATGGACAAACGAAGTATAGCCCAAAAACAAAACAACGATCCAATTGTTGAAGTAAGACTTCACAATTTGGGAAATTATTCCATATCCTTACAGGCACTTGTATGGGTTGATAATCCCAGGGATGCCAGAAAAGTGAGTTGGGCCCTAAATGAAGAGGTAAGAGAACGTTTTAACAAAGCTGGAGTCGAAATTCCATATCCTAACCTGGTTGTCAGAAGTGAACCCGGATTAAAAGAACATGATATTAAATAATCTGCATTCTCCTGCTAAAAATTACCCTAAAGTTACCCTTTAGTTTATTGATATTTGCTGTTGGGTATTTACTTTCTCTGGAAAATAAATCTCAATAAATTTTATTATTAATCTTTAAAGTGAGGTAATTCTTTTAATAGAAGTTATTTGCCTGGCTCTTATTTTAGGAAGTTTGTCTTTACTCAAATTTTAGATGCCAAATGTGAAATTTAAAGATTAAAAGATGTAGTATTTATTTTATTTAAGCATCTAAATATTGTTCCTCTGAAGAGTAGTCCAATTTATGATTATTTACAATCAATTTAGCTCCCCAGTTTTCCCAGAACAGATTCACTTGTATTTGAAGATTCCTTAAGATTGATTTCTTTAGATACAACCGGCTCTAGGTTAATTACTTTGTCACCAGGGATAATCTTTTGTCCTTTTGGAAGAAGGCCAATGGCTCCATTATGGGTTTTTATTGCATCATCATATAGCTCTTCCATAGCATTTATGGAATTCTCAATTCTGTATTTTCCTGCATTCAAAAGAATTTGTTCTTTTATCTTTTTCAGGGATTCTTTGTTTTCGTACCAATAATCAATTTTAACACTTAGTTCTTCAACAGTTTTAAATAAGAAACGATCATCCGGGGCAAATTGAGAAGTGGCGCTGAGAGGAGAGTCTTCAATTAAGCTTGGCAAACCAGTTCCAATTGCTTCCAGGATGGATAGACTTTCCAGCTCCACAGCTGAACTGTGCACGTACATATCGGAAGTATTAAAAAATAACAGTTTTTCTTCTTCTGAAATGTATCTAATAAGAGGTTCTACAGGTAATTCCTTTCCACGTTGTATGAGTCTTTCACTTGTTTCACCTTTTCCGCAGATTAATAATTTGATGTTGTCTTTATACTTCGATTGTAGAACTGCATCAATCAGTATTTCCTGTTTCTTTTCCATGGCATGTCGTCCAACATTCATAAGAACAAACTTGTCTCCAAAAAGATCAGGTCTTGTAAGATTGTCTATTGAGACAAACTTCTCAGGGATACCATTAGAAATGACTCTAAAATGCGAATTGCTTCCTTTTGTCTTTATTAAATCAGCAGCAAATTCTGACGGACAGTGTATTGCGTTTACTCTGTTAAAAAGTTCGAAGTTGAACCACGAATTAAAGAACCAATCCATGGCTTTACTATCTTTTCCCATCGCACCAGTCATGTTTTGAGATTGGATGTGACAGGCACCAATAACAGGAATGTTCATTTTATTAGCCACCTTAACAGCATTTCTTGCTACAAAATATGGAAATTGAATTTGAACAAGGTCCGCTCCGGCGAAGGCTTTTTTAAGAGTCTTTTTCTCACCTTTAGCAAAAAGGAAGCCCATGTTTTTCATAGACTCTTTTACCCCGGGAAGGTAAAAACCTGGAAGAGCATAAAAAGGCCCATTAAACTTTAATGCTTCTTCCCCTGAAGTTGAAACAAGAGTAATCTCATGTCCTCTTTTTTGCAACTCATTTACCAATCTATGAGTTGAAACAATGCACCCGTTCCCTTTATTCCAACTATCTATTACAATAACTATTTTCATTTAATAATTTTTAAGAAAACCTCAAGCCTGTTGAATGCCTGGGTAAAATCTAGCTTTCGACGATAAACTTTCTTTGGAATTCCGATTATATTAACATTTATTTCTTTTCTGAAAAAACAGGGATGAAACTGTGCTTTTTACCCGCTTTATTTTTTCGAAGCGCCAAATATAAGGAAGTTATTCCGGATAATTCGCATAATAGAAATTTTGATCTATAAACGGCATATAATATAGGACCTGAAAAGACTTAATTATTCTTATTTAGGAAATATGATTTAGAATTTTTAGAGGACTATTCTCTTGCTATAAAATGGAAATTGCATTTAGGACGATAAGTTGGTTTTAATTAATCACTCAAATAGAGTAAAATTATTAGGTGGAAATGCGATTCTTTTAATCCTTATTTTTCTTGAAGTTGCCATTTTGGTTGATTAGATTTTTCTTATCTTTGCGCCAGTTTGGACCCGTAGTTTACCTGCCCTTGGAGAGGGTGCATTTCTCAAGATTGTTATGGAAGAGGTTCACAGTGAGTTTCGGTTTCATAAAAAAATACTTTTGACGGGTTACTCTCGTGGAGGACAGTTCACGCATCGATTTGCGTTTCAGAATCCGGAATTGGTAAAGGCTTGTGCCCCTTTTTCAGCCGGCACTTGGACAACCCCTGACGGCCGACTGCTTATTGAATCGATGGAGGAAATAAAGGATCCTGAAATGTTTCTAAACTCAGAAGCAAATGCAGCTATGGTGCCGGAGCGGTTAAGAGGTATGTTTGAACCTCGAGTGGCGAAGGTGGCCAGCATGCATGCAAAGAAAAGTGCAAATAAAATCCCATATCTAGTTATGTGTGGTACTCTTGATTTACGATTAGACATCTCAAAGCAATTTGTGAATAGTTTGGAGGTAAATGGATTCGTAGTTCAAAGTAAGTGGCCTCAAACACCTCATGGCGGCATAAGGAAATATCCAAACGAATTCCAAAAATACGCTAAAGGTGCTGCTGAATTTTTTCTTGAGGTTACCAGGAAAAGATAACAAATGTTACGACCAACAACATCAGCTATCGGTCAGGCACATTAGCTTCGCTGAGCTCGGACTGATAACAGTCCATCAGTTCCCATAAAGCAGACTTTATTTTATCGCCAATATATAGAATCGAGGCAGTTTTGCGCCTTCGGAGATCGTGGTCAAATCGATCCTCTTAATACTTAAATTACCAAACTGGCCAGCAAGGTCAGAATCAGTCCTGAAATGGCAATTATGGTCTCCATAGTTGTCCACGATTGCAATGTTTGCTTTACATCGAGTCCCAAGTATTTACCTACCAACCAGAAACCACTATCGTTCACGTGAGATAGTATAGTTGCACCAGATGCAATGGCAATGACAATCAATGCCCTGTGTGGTTCATCCAGGTTAAAAACCTCCAGGACCGGGGCAATAATCCCGGCAGCGGTTATCATCGCAACCGTAGCAGAACCCTGGGTTATACGAATTAGGGCAGCCAGTACCCAGGCCAAAAGAATAGGAGAGAGGGAAGATCCGGCAATGGATTGAGCAAGCATTTCTCCCAATCCACTATCAACCAAAATTTGCTTCAAAACACCACCTGCACCAGTTATCAAGATAATGATACCGGCCGGCCCCAGAGCTTTGGTACTTAGCTCCATAATCCTGTTTTTATCCATGCCTCGCCGTATTCCTAAGAAATATATGGCAATTAAGGTGGCAAGAATGAGAGCAGTAAATGGATGCCCACAAAAAGCAATAATATCAGTAAAAAGTGATTTGTGTAGGACTCCTTTATCAACAAGAAGTCCGGAAAAAGTACTGAGTAAAATCAAGAATAGTGGTATACCAATTGTAACAGCTATGAGCGTAAAAGAAGGAAGTCCGTTTTCGTGTTCTATTATTTCCTCTGGATCAACTTCCAGCTCGGGAGGTGCTTTTACATCAATCTTTTTTGAAATGTATTTACCAAATATGGGTCCGGCAATGATTGCTGTTGGGATACCCAACAAAAAACCAAACAGGATCACCCAACCCAACTGCACGTCAATAATATCAGCTACTGCAACAGGACCGGGAGTTGGAGGTATAAAGCTGTGCGTAACAGCCAATCCAGCCAGGAGAGGAATGCCATAATACAATACCGATCTGTTGGTATCCCTGGAAAGAGCATAAACAATAGGTACCAGAATTATAAAACCTACATCCAGAAATACCGGGATGGCAATAATAAAGCCTGCAATCATCATTGCCCAGGAAGCATTATCCTTACCAAATTTCCGAACCAGAGTAATCGCAAGTGATTCTGCACCTCCGGAGCTTTCCAGTATCTGTCCAAAAATAGCACCCAGGCCTACTACTGTGGCCACAAATCCAAGAGTGCTTCCCATCCCGTTTTGAATACTGGTAAGAATATCTTCCAGGGGCATTCCTGCCAGTATTCCGACGTATATGGAGGTGATTAAAAGGCTGATAAATGCACTTATCTTACCCTTTATAACCAGAATCAGTAAAAGGGAAACAGCAGATACAACAATGAAAGCAATAAATAGGGGTGACACGGGCAAATAGTTTTTGAATTATAAACAAAAATACTTTTTTACGTGAATTCGCCATATCTATATCTCTTTTTCTATCTAAAGATTTGCATAAAATGAGAATTAGATTGATTTATGTTATATTCGACTTTACATTGAGTGAGTTTTTACTTAAAGAAATATGCATATGGTCACTTACAGGAAGGTGAATGAAATAATCGCAAGTAAACAAGTTATGGAAGGAGCGGGGGTGAAGCTAAACAGGGTGTTTGGATATTATGAAGTTCCGCTGTTCGACCCATTCTTATTGCTGGATCATTTTAAATCA
>JASJGS010000147.1:0-22531 GCA_033791445.1 Bacteroidales bacterium
ACTAAGCCACCAGGAGATATTAAAAAAGTATCTCAGATTGGTAGATCCCTCTATAAAAATAGCCTCCATTCCAGATTTATCAAGTGCACTAACTAATTCTACCTGCCTTCGTTTGTAATCCTCCTCTGTAAGAGGTTCGACACCTTCTATCATAATGGTGAGCCCGGTTCCAGATTTGGTTTCATCATCTGGTCCTGCACAGGAGGCAAGAAATGAAGGTACAATACCAGTTGCAGCAATGCTTACTCCACCAAGTTTAATAAAATCCCTACGGCTATTTTTCATTATTCTATGTTTAAAGGTTCCTTCCAAAGTTAATATTTTGGAAATATTTCCGGTACTATAGCCGAATTGTTTTATGACATTTTATAAGAAAGCTTATAGGGTGCTTGTATATGGGAAGAGGTGAAACCCTTGCAAAATAAACCTATCGTTTAAATGAAGTTTATTCAATTCTTATCTGACTTTTTCTCGAGGAATAGAGACCATTTTTAAAATCACCTGAACAAGCTTTCAGAAGTTCGCTTTTAAGTTCAGTTAATTTACCAGGATATTTATCCGATAAGTCATTCTCTTCACGAAAATCATCCGGCAAATAATAAAGTTCAAATATATCAGCAGCTAAATATGATCGGATTTTCCAACCATCATTTGTAATCAAAGTGGGACCTAAAAATGAAGAATATACTATGAATTTATGTTTGATTTCAGTTTCATTTTCAATCAGTTCATCATAAAAAGAAATACCATCTGTATAAAGAGGTTTGGAAAAACCAGTAATTTCAGCTACTGTAGGTAGAATGTCATAATTAGCGACTAAACGCTTGCTTACTCTTCCTGTTCGGATTCTATTTGGCCATCGGATAATTAAAGGAACCTCAATTCCCCCTTGAAGATTACTTCTTTTAAGTCCAGCCCTACCACCATTACCATCAAATATATCTCCTCCAATATCACTATAATATTTACTTGTTAGATTATCAAAGATCTCTCCTGTATTCATATTCGTATATGGCTTGTGAACACGACCCTCCATTTCATAATATATCTCATGTCCATTATCTGATGTGAATATTACAATCGTGTTGTTATCAATATTGAGGCTTTTTAGCTGTTGCAAAATCAAACCTACATTATCATCAAGCAATTTAACCATCGAAGCATATTCCTTCTCGATTTGGCTAAGACGGTCATCCTTAATAAAATCTTTATGTACAGCAGGTATGGATACAGGCCCATGTGGTAGTTGAGTAGGGAAAAACAGGAAAAATGGATGATCTTTGTTGGTAGAAATAAAACTTAAAACGCTATCCATAAAGATGTGCTGGGAATAGACTTCTTTACCCATCATATCCCAACGCTCATCATACGCTTTTTGTGTTTCAGGCTCAATAGATTTGCCACAATTAATTAGAGTATTTCCATTAATCTTAATTAATTCACCATTTGAGAATAAAAATGGAGGATAAAATCCATGCGCCCTGACGTGATCCAGGTAGCCAAAATAATAATCCCAGCCATGTCGTTTCATTTGATAATGGCTGGTTGCGAAACCCCATTCCAATTTACCAAATTGTGCTGTTGTGTACCCTGCCTTTTTAGCCACCTCACCAAGAAAAACCATTTCTTCAGGCACGAGAGATAGTCGTTCATTGATCAAGGATTCAACTTCACTATGAGTATATTCACCCGTACTGATTTTCTTGTAAATACCTGCATTGCTTATCTCAAATTTTGGTGAGTGACAATCATGAAGTCCGGTTAGAAATGAGGCTCTTGCTGGGGCACATAACATGCAGGAATAAGCATTTTGAAAACGAAGGCCCTCTTCGGCCAGTTTATCGATATTTGGTGTTTTTATTATCTGTTGTCCTTCGTGTCCAAGTAATCCCTTGCCAAAATCATCGGCATATATCAGAATAATATTGGGTTTATCTTGGGTAATTTGGCTATTTTTACATGCAGTAAAAATAATAAGTAGAATAAGCTGGAAAACAGTTTTATAGATTAAAATAAGCTTCATAATTAATTATACAGGTATCGCTAATATAGAGATAAACCTTTCTCTGCCCTGAATAACACGGGTGTGGGTTTTCTTCACAAAATTATTCCTGCAGACGAAGATATTAAAAAAGGAAAGATGATACAATTCACCAGCGGAGCGTTATTGAATTACTTATCAGCTTTCTTGTCACTGATAGTTTCATTGAGCAAGTCCTTCTTCAATACTGGGAGTATAAAGGGAGGTTCACACTTAGCTTAAGCCTGCCCGAATTAACACTCTCCTCGCCAGTTGGTGTTTCTACCAATCCAATAATCTTTTTTCCCCTTCCAATGCCTTAATATCTGATATTTCTTGTGAAACTTCTAGGACACCTTTGTAGTTTCCTTGCTCGTTTCTAACCGCAAAATATTGTATAAGGATATATTCTCCTTTCATTCTTATCCAAAAATCTGCATGGTCTTTTTCTCCATTTCTAAACGATTCAATAATTTTCTCAACCACATGAACACTTTCCGGAGGATGACAATTGCTTACTTCCCGACCAATAATTGCAGTTGTACGGGGGAATATCTGTTTTTTCGGAGTAGAAAAATAACAGACCCTATTGTTCTTATCAACAAAGGTGATATCGACAGGTAAATGGTTAAAGATGAGTTTGATTTGTTCAACACTTACCGTACCTGTCCCCAGATTAACTAAATCTCTTTCAAAACCTGTTTTCACCTCCCTGGCAGTGGACAATGAAGCTTGAATATATGGATAACCAAGTTCAAAGCCTTCACGATTCATAGTTTCCAATTGACTTTCACTAATGGTAGATAGTATATAAGGATACAGAATCCGTTCTTCTCTAAATTTTATGGCCAGCATATTAAAGAATATATCACCAACACACTTATTGAATTGCTTGAAGTCAAAATCGTCCTCACTCAATTGTGCAATTACAGTTTTAATATTTCTGCGGATGTCATCGTGAAACGACCACATAATCTGCAAACAACGATAATCAGGCCATGTTTCTTCAATAATTGGGAAAAGAACATTCTCTTTAATGGTGTAATGCTTTAAAAACAACTCAAGCTGCCTAAACAATTTAGCAAGCTCATTGCGAAAACCAACATTATCAATATTTTTCACAAATGCTTTGTAAACCGGACGAATCTTATCCAACAACAGTGCCATTTCACGGTTATTCTGTTCCATGACTCCTAGAAAAGAATCCGTTTTTGGTTCAATCCTCCTATATTCTTTAATCGGAATATGAAAAATATTCAGGACTTTATTGGTCAATACTTTTATATCATCCATTTTATGACCATCCTTGATTATCTCATCAAATAGCCTTATAAAATCAGTTGGAATTACTGTTGGTATAAATTCTTTGTTCTCGATGATAAAGGAATGTGCATTTCCAGTTTCTAGAAGCAGTTTTGATACCTGTTTTAGTTTAATAAGCCTATGTTCTTTTGTAAGTGTAAAATCAGCCATTTGACGCTTATATTCTAAAATGCTATAATATTTTTGTTTGCTTTACCGGTCTGGGAGCTTTGGTAACCAAAATTCTAGCTTGCTCATTTCCCATATTACTTAAATAATGAACTATATCTGCAGGACTTTCTATCAATGTGTCTTTTTCAAATTCCTGTGATTCATCACCAATATGAGCAGTGGGTGTTCCTTCCAATATATAAAAGAATACATCGACCGGGGTTTTGTGTGGTTTCAATGTCTCACCTGGTTGTAGGGTAATGTGCATTACCTGTGCCGATTCGTCATCATACAATTGTCTAAGATCCACTTTGTGCGGATTTTCCTTAGGTTGCTCTGTTTTATAACTTCTTGAAATCATATTATAATATTAAATTTATTAGCCAATATACAATAAATTAATTGGAAGATATATTCAAGGCAATCTATTGGCTACACTTGCTGGAAACTTGTTATAAAGTCAACTTTTCATGCTAAAGTTAACTAATATTCCATACAGGTATGTATTGAGTAATAATTTTCTATTGGAGTTACTTTTATTTTTGTTGGCCCTTTCTATCAATTTTTTTTTATATTCGTTTAAAGTTAACCCCTAACTAATTTCAACTTATTAAATCCTATAAAAATGGTAAAAACATATTCTTTCCACGGCAGTCAATTGACAGGAGATTTGAAGTTCCTGCTGTTGATTTTTATTTTAAATGTAAATCTCTCTCTGATTGCATTCTCCCAGGAACCTGATGTAGTTAATCAACAGGATGAAGGTGCCAAAATCGAAATATTAAACGATCAGGATTGGGAACTTTTTAAATATGAGGAGCCCTTGAGATTTGCGCTGTCTTTTGATCGTAAATTATTTCGAAAAAACGTTGCAAAAGGAGAGTATCAGGCTGCAGTGCTTTCTGTTCACCTGAGCGATACGATTATTGACCGCGATATAAGGATTCGTGCCAGGGGAATTTCAAGGAAGGTTATTTGTACTTTCCCACCGATTAAAATAAACCTGAAAGAGGCTGACATGGATGATACTCAGTTTGAGCATCAGTCTACTTTGAAGATGGTTACCCATTGTAAGGGTTCTTCACTTTATCAGGAATATATTTTTAAGGAATACCTGATTTATAAAATGTATAATTTATTAACAGATTTCAGCTTTAAGGTACGACTCGTTCAGATTGACTATATTGATTCAAATCAAAAACAAAAACCAATAACAAAATATGGTTTCCTGATTGAGCATATAAAAGATCTTGCAAAACGGCATAATTGCATAGAAATAGAGAACGAAAAGCTTAGTCAACAGTGGATGAATAAAGAATCAATGGCTCTTTTTGGAGTATTCCAGTATATGGTTGCGAACACCGACTGGAGCATTACAGGTTTGCATAATCTTAAACTATTGAAATCAGTTGACTATACCTTTCCGGAACCCTATCCTGTACCTTATGACTTTGATTATGCAGGATTTGTAGATACTGATTACGCTATACCCACAGATGGATTGGGCACAGAATCAGTAACAGAAAGAGTTTATGTAGGCAAATGTATTGAGGAACCCATTATGTATAATGCATTGGATCAGGTTTTTTCAAAGAAGGATGACATTTACTCACTCATTAATGATTTTGAATACCTTGATAATAAAGATAAAGGCTTTCTAATTAAATATTTGGATGATTTTTTTGATATGATGGGAAATGATAAAGCAATTAAACGAGTGTTTATAGATGGTTGCGTGAAATAAGAAGAAATTATACATTCAATATCTTGAAAAAGTGAATGATATTCTGTGAACTTTCCCAGACCTTTAATATTCATTCAAAATTGGATCTGAAACTTGAAATAATTGAGATATAAAAGTGTAGTTTTCTAATTATTGATATTATAAAATACATTTATCAGTCTAGTAAGTTAACTACACTGCCAAAAGTTTAAGTTAATAATAGAATGCATATACCAGACGAAAAAAGATATGAGAAAATTTGATCCTGAGAGTATTCTCTTAACAAAGTTATAGGTTTCTAATATATAGACTTTATCATGCAGAAAGTTGAATGACAAACTATGTTAACCTGAAAAGTCGTAATGACTTGGTATGATTAAATCCTGGGAAAGATTCAAAATGACAGAATCGGAAAATGAAATTACATATTTATTATAAAATATTTGATGTAAACATTTTAAATTAAACTAAATAGTTCTTTTATGAGGCCCTAATTAAATGAATTATTTCTCCAACGGGCCCTCCCAAAGCACCTGTTCTATCATCCATTTTTCGCCAGTTTTTGAAAGCAGTACATAATCTTTGCCCCACCATGCGGTTACTTTTGCTACGGCAATGTGATTCATAATGTCGAGTACTTCAACTTTTTTCGGTGCATCAGGCTTGGCAAAATCCTTTTTTGCAAGCGTTTTCCTGGCATAATCTTTCGCCTGGTCAAAGCTCATGTAGCCCGCTCCCTGGTATTTCCCTGAGGCATCGTTTTTCCAGTAACCAAACTTGGTCAGCGTAGGCCGTACATTTTCAATAATCTTTAGGGTATCACCCTCATAAAATCCTTCTATATAACCCATGCAGGCCTTTTCGACCCCCTTAATATCAGAATCGGATTGTGCAAAAATCCCATTTACAATACAAAATGCTAGAATAAAACTCAGTAATACTTTCATAATCTCAACAATTTAGTGTTTAGATAATCTTTAAAAAAACTTTGGATATTAAAATACCAACAAAGTCTAAATCTAATCAATCTTTTTAAAACATATCCATAATATGGCACAATCATTGAGGTCTATAGCTATACACAAACAAATGGCTATGCATTCTAAGTTCTCAATAATTATTTTCTTGCTAATTCTTGCATTTTCAGGCTGTGAAAAGGATAATTTAGCTACCGGCCTGGAGGGTAAAGTATATAAAGGTCCGATAAACCCGGTTGAAATTGTAGGCCAGAAAAACGACGCCCCCTTCGCTGCAATTTTTCATGTATATGACATGAAAGGGAATTTTGTAGAGTCATTTTCATCTGATAAGAATGGAGAATTTTTAGTGATGCTGGAGCCAGGAGATTTTGAATTTAGGCCAGATGATTCAGCTCCTATTATTAATCCTGAGCGGCAGGTAAAAACTGTAACTATAAATCCTGGCTCTATGACAAAAGAAGACCTGTATTTTGATACCGGAATACGATAGAATAACCGGCTTCTACATTTTCAGCACAAAGCCTATAACCGTCTATTGCACAATCTAATATTTGTAATTTAGATTGGATCAAAAGTAGCTTCCGGGTTCCTCTGGATGAAAACTATGATTATATTTGGTTATTCAAGTTGTTTACAAGTAAGCCTTTATTGTAATTTTATAATGCTCAATAAAACGGAACGTTCAACTTCCTCCCAACCAGTAAGCCTACCAATCATGAAAAATTCAAAAACGCAGCTATCATGGATGCTTTTTGTTCCTATTCTGCTTTTCTTAAGTATTCATTCCACAGCACAGGATAAGGATAGCTCTTCCATTAAACGAGATGACGCCGTAAAAATATTCATTGATTGTAGACACTGTGATATGGATTATATCCGGAGGGAGATTCCCTATGTGAATTATGTCAGAGATACACGGGAGGCCCAGGTATACATCCTGGAAACGAGCCAGGAAACAGGAAGTGGAGGGAATGAGTACACTTTTTTCTTCCAGGGACAGTTTGATTTTAAGGAAATGAATGACACACTTACCTATGCCTCCCTGCCTGATGATACCCGTGATAATATTCGCTATGGAAGGACAAAAATAATAAAGGCGGGATTGATGCGCTATGTAGCCAAAAGCTCCATGATTAATGAAATTGAGATTTCATTTGACGGTGATGCGGAAGAAGAAGTTGTGGTAGACCGATGGAACAATTGGGTTTTTGAACTAGATATAAATCCGGAATACGAAGGAGAGGAATCTTATAAATCCTTTGACCTTGAAAATTCAATCAATATCCGAAAAATAACTCCCGACTGGAAGTTTGAATTCGATGTAGAATATGATATGAGAAGAAATAAATACATTTCTGATGATACAACCATTATAGCCATAAGGGAATCGATCCGATCAGAAAATTTAATTGTCAAGAGTATCAACAGTCATTGGTCTGCCGGACTTAGCTTTGGCCTGGGAAATTCTACTTACAGAAACAATAAATTTTTCTTTGATATATACCCATCCGTTGAATACAATATTTTCCCATATGAGGAATCCAACTTTAAACAATTCCGGATTCAATACGGATTGGGGCTGAACAATTTTACCTATAATGACTCAACTATTTATAATAAAATTCAGGAAACCCGCATGGCTCAAAGGTTACTTCTTGCCTTCCAAATTCAGCAAAAATGGGGTTCGGTAAATATTTCGATGGGTGCCTCTAACTATTTTTATGACTTCTCAAAATACAGGTTGGAATTGGAGGGTTATATTCGCATCCGAATAGTTAAAGGGCTTTCCTTAAGTCTCTATGGTGGTATTGCCAAAATACACGATCAATTATCTCTTGTTAAGGGTGATTTATCAGGTACTGATATTTTACTGCGACTGAGGGAATTGGCTACAGAATACAGTGTTGATTTTGGGGTTGGCCTGAGCTATACTTTCGGTTCAATTTACAACAACGTAGTCAATCCCAGGTTTGGGAATTGAAAGCTTTAGTAATGCAATTTTTGACTTAGAATCCTTATCTTTCTACTGAATTTCGGGGTAAGAATTCTCAATGGAATTTATACACTATGAAAACCCTATTCACGTTTAATTTCCTTTCAAGACTGTCATTTCTATTATTAACCCCTACCCTATTCCGGGCCTTAAACTTTGCATTTATCTGGCATTCTATTTACTGGGGGGCCATTACATTTGTAGTATTACTTTGGGGCTTTTTTATTATAATCTCTCCACTATTCGGTAGAATTGGTTGTGGGTGGTTGTGTTTTATGGGAACCGTGCAAGATTTTACAAGCCAGCATTCTCTCTATAAAATCAAATGGAACAAACCAATTCTTTGGCTTAGGATCCTTTTTATTTTGGGATTCTTAGCCAGCTCAGTTACATTTCTAATTCTTCGGTTAAAATCCGGCGATGTAGAAGGCATTCGATTTGATCCGGGATTCCTGGATATGGATTTCAATGCCCATTATAAACACGTATGGCTGTATGATGTCCTTGGGGCTGTTTTGTTTGGTTTATTTCTGGAGCGGAGATGGGTTTGCCGGAATATGTGTTTTATGGGTGCAATTTGTGCGAGCGGAGCTTCCTATTCCAGGTTGTTGCCGGTTGTTGACACCGAGAAATGCAACCTGTGTGGTAAGTGTGAAATTGATTGCCTGGTTCGAATCCCAATTACAGAATATATCCAGGACAATCATGGCCTGGTAACCAATGCTGAGTGCCTTATTTGTGGTAAATGTATTGAAAGTTGTAAGCCCGGCGCCATGAAAATAAAATTTATCTGGAACAGAAAGAAGTACATACAGGATAGTTCAAATAACAAACCAGATTGATTTCACTAAAATTATAAATAGAATGATAGCCCACAAGAGATTGGAATTTTACTGGAGAATTACAGCTGCACATACAATTTCGTATTTTATAGCCGGTATTTTTGCTATTATATTCCTGAATTATAGAGAATTGTTCAATGTGGGCGCACTTTCTTTTATGAGGGAGACTAGTTCCCCATGGGTGGCAGCAGGCCCTGGTCTACAGCTGATCAGGGGGATCATTCTTGGATTGATTTTATATCCATTTGCTTCCATTTTTTTGGATACAAAATGGGGATGGCTGAAATTCTGGGTATTGACATTTGGGCTGAGTTACATATTGACCATCTCAGCAGCAGTAGGTTCATTTGAGGGAATCATATATACCAATATTCCTTTGAAAACACACTTACATGGGCTACCAGAGATATTGCTTTACAACAGCCTTTTTACAATTATTTTGTGGGCCTGGTATAAAATGCCAAAGAAAACCTTCAATATATTTGCAATAGTTCTTACAGCTATTATTTTATTAATGAGTACTATGGGAGTTCTTGCATCAATGGGAATTCTTCAAACTTTATAAATAAAATTATAATCATGGAAGTATTAAAAAGCAAAACTGCACTGATTACAGGAGCTTCAAGAGGCATTGGCATATATATAGCAAAAGCTTTAGCCAGGGAAGGCATGAACCTTATTTTAGTCGCCAGGAATGGAGAAGCCCTAAAGGATGTTGAAAATGAGTTAAGTTCGCTACCTATTTCAGTATCAAGCATACCAGCGGATATAGGACAACGTAGCCAACTAATGAATCTTGTGGATATCACAGAAACAAAATTTAATGGGGTTGATGTTTTGATAAATAATGCCGGTATAGAGTTGGCGCTACCATATGCTAAAATTGATCCAGATATAATCGACCAGATTATGGAAGTAAACCTAAGGGCTCCAATGATTCTTACACGACTATTGCTTCCAAAAATGATTTCCCGGGGTGAAGGCCATATCGTAAATATTGCTTCAATAGCAGGGTTGTTTGGTGCACCCTACGAAGAAGCATATGCTGCCAGTAAGCATGGACTTATAGGATTTACGAGAAGTCTTCGTTTTACCGCTCTCAGTGAAGGATATCCAATCGGTGCCTCCGTTATTTCTCCCGGGTACATTTCCGAAGCCGGTATGTATCAGGATAATATAAAAAATACCACCCTGAAAGCACCAGGAAGTTTTGGAACCTCACCTCCAGATGATGTAGCCAGGGCAGTTATTAGAGCTATTAAAAAAAACAAGTCGGATATAATTGTCAATTCAAAACCTCTTCGACCACTTCTTGCTTTGCAATCCATTGCACCCTCAATTACATCCTGGTTTGCTGCCAAAACAGGCTCATTAGAATTTGGTAAGAGTTTTGCTCAAAAGAATCTTAAGGAATTGTCCGAAAAATAATCTGAACTCAGTTCTGTTTTTTTCCTACAAATTATCATTTAGTTTTTTGATTTCCTTACTTCACTTCGAACTCGTTCCTGTGTTAGTGGAAGTTGATACAATCTTGCACCGGTAGCATCGAATACCGCATTTGCTATGGCTCCACCCATGCAAATTATGGCAGGTTCACCTCCACCCTGGGGTGGATCATCCTGGGCATCAATTAAGACAACATCAATTTCTGGAGTCCAGCTAAAGTGGGCAAATTCATAATCCCCAAAATTCTTTGTAAGCATCTTCCGGCCGCTGAATTTGATTTCCTCACTTAAGGCGTAACCCATACCCATTATAACACATCCTTCTGCCTGAATAATAACTCCCTGGGGATTTACAACCATTCCCATGTATTGAGAGCAAACAGCCCGTTTCACCTGTATGTAACCAGTTTCTTTATTCACTTCGACCTCTACAAAAACAGCCACATCCGTTCCGGCATCTTTTCCGCAGGCGATACCATATCCCCTACCACTGGATCCTTTTGCCGATGTCCATCCAAATTTCTCGGCCCCTTTTCTGAGTACTTCCGCCATTTTCGGATCTCCCTCCAGGTGCTTTAAACGAAACTCCAGCGCGTCCTCTCCTGCTGCTGCAGCCATTAATTCCATTTGAGATTCACGCGCCCAGGTGTTGGTATTGTTGCTTGGAGCACGCCAGGCCCCGGTATAAAACGGATGGACTGATACTCCTCTCGGCGCACTCAAAGTTTGGGTACGATGATCAGGTATATCGTAAAAATGAGTAGCTCCCCGAGATCCTCCAAAGTGAATGCCATAATCCCAGAAAGTAATTTCCCCAGCCTCATTCAAGCCGGAACGAATTTTCACAACCGCTGCCGGCCTGAGCCGGTCATACATGAATTCCTCTTCGCGAGAGTATACTAGTTGCACCGGTTTGCCTGATAGTTTTGCTATCCGGGCCACTTCTACCGCCTGGGGATTGTATATTTTACCGCCAAAACCTCCGCCAGTGAAAATGGTCATTAAGCGTACGTTTTCCTCTGCTATTCCCAATTCTTCTGCTACCGCTTCCTTTGTGGGATAGGGTGTTTGGCAGGATGCCCAGATCTTTAGTTTCTCCCCCTCAAACATAGCAGTTGCTGTGTGGTTTTCAATGGGCGCATGGGCGATGTAAGGATCATGAAATTCTGATTCAAAAACATTTTCAGATTTAGCTTCCCCCTCCTTGAGGTTTCCTCCGGAATCAATTTCATTGTTTTCAGTGGCTTTTTCTTTCAGAAATTCAAATATGGATTTGTCATCCACATTGATTTTTTCTTCTTCGTACTCAGCCTTTACTTTAAAAATAGCTCTCCCTGCAACATCCTGTGATTTATGAAGTAAGGCAATGAAGTCTCCATCCCTTACAATTTCCAAACCTTCTATTTTCTCAGCTTCCGAGGTATCGAGGTTGATAAGTTTCGCCCCCAGTCCAGGCGGGCGTACAATTCGGGCATACATCATACCGGGAAGTTGAACATCCCCTGAATATTTTGCGGCACCCGTTACCTTATCTTCCCCATCTACATGAAGCCTGGATGTACCTATGACCTTAAATTCTGAGGATTTTTTTAGCGGAGGTTTCTTTTTAATGGTTTCAAAAATGGCTTTACCTTTTGTCAATTCTGCATAAGTGACTTTCTTCGAGGCATGAGATGTCATAGAAACGACACCCTCTTTTACTTTTAACTGATCGGTTGAAACCGCCCACTTCTTAGCCGCCATTTCCAGAAGAATCGCCCGGGCCTCTGCACCTGCCGCCCGAAGCACCTCGCCAAAAACCCGAGTTGATAGGGAACCGTATGTGCCTTCATCCCATGGGCATAAATCTGTATCCCCCATAACAATATCAATGCTCTCGAGGTTTACGTCTAATTCATCAGCCAATTCCATGGGCAAAGAGCTAATGGGCCCCTGCCCCATCTCAATTTTCCCGGTATATAGGGTTACCCTCCCATTATCACCAATTCTCAAGTAGGCATTCATATTGGCCTCCTTTTCGGGATCAGAACTACAGGATGTTAGCAATTTCAAATCACTTACAGAGAATGCTATTATAAGTCCCCCACCTACCTTCTTCAGGAAATTCCTCCTATCCATTTCAAACGGATTGTGCATATCCTTGAAAAGTCGTTCGTTTATTTTCATTTCCTTATTCATAATAAGCCTCCTTTCATTTCTTTGGCTGCTATCTGGATGGCCTCAATGATCCTTCCGTATGTTCCACAGCGGCAGAGATTATCTTCCATTGCATCCATTATTTCCTGTCGGTTTGGTTCCGGGTTCCTAAGAAGTAAACCATAGGCATTCATTATCATACCCGGCGTGCAATACCCGCATTGCAGAGCATCTTTTGACATAAAGGCTTTCTGAATGGGATGCAGCTCCCCGTTCTTTTTCAGGCCCTCAATGGTCAATACTTTCTTTCCTGCTACATCCCTGATCGGGATTATGCAAGATCGCACAGGTTTATTATCCAGGAGGACTGTGCAGGAACCACAAACGCTAATTCCACAACCAAATTTGGTACCTGTAAGGCCCAATTCATTGCGGAGAACCCACATCAGTAAGTTGTTTGGATCTGTGGAGATCTCCGTTGGTTTGGAATTCAATTCAAATTGAATGGTTTCAATCATAATTAATCTGTTGTTTAAGTTCTTCTTTATAATCTTTTTCCGTATCAATATCTCTAAGAATCTCCGGTGAGTCTGTTTCCATTTCTACAATATCTTCGGGATACGTAAGTAGTAAGTCCTTCAAACTATTCTCTTTTGAGAGTTCCATCACCACAGACTTATACTTACTTCCAAACAAAATAGGATGACCCCGTTTACCTTTATATGTAGTTACAATGATCTCCTTCAAGGACGTTCTGTAGGTTTCAATAAGTTTATTCATAATGTTACTGCCAATCATGGGTTGATCCCCTAACAATACCATAATTGCTTCCGTTTTATCATTTACATTGCTTAAGCCAGCCTGCACGGAAGAAAGCATACCCTCTTTATATGCTTCATTGTATACAGTTTCCAGGGGGTAATCCTGTATTTGCTTACTGATTCCCACATGATCTGAGCCCAGCACTACAATGGTTTTATCGATTCGGGAACGAATCACTGAATTAGCAAGCTTTGCGATAATACTTGTATCACCAAAGGGAAGCAGCATTTTGGGTTTGCCCATCCTCCTGGACTCCCCTGCCGCCAATATAATGGCACTAATGTAGTTCTCTTGTCCCCGTGCATTTTCCTGACTTCGAACCTGTATTAGCTGGGCAGAAATGCTTACAGCAATCTCCTGAATGGTTTTCGAACCTATTTCCAGTCCCACAGGAGAATGAATGCGATCAAACTGCGTATCTGTAACCCATCCATGTGAAATGAAGTTTTCACGTGTTAATTTCACTTTCTTCTTGCTGCCTATCATCCCAATATAGGGGACATCTGAATGAATACAAGCCCTCAAAGCATCTGAATCATCCCGGTGACCACGGGTCACAATTACAATATATGTATCCCTCGTTTTGGGAACCTCCTCCATAGCTTTCCCAATGGGCTTCACCAGGATAGTATCAGCCACAGGAATATTTTCCCGGTTGGCGTATTCAGATCTATCATCTATAATGGTCACCTCAAAATCGAGTAGATCTGCCATATATGCCAGGGCTTTACCAATATGACCGGCTCCGGCAATGATCAATTTAGCAAGTGGATAAATGGGTTGAAGGAAAACAGATTTACTTTGTGAGAGTTTCAAGTATTGGCAATTCTTCTTATCCAGGCATGAAAAGAGTTCATTTTCAAACTGCCTTAACTCCTCAGGCAGTTGCTCTACATTAAAATGAGCCTGCTCTCTCCAAAATCTCTCTATTTCCACCTCATTTTTTCCAGAGATCATCGTAATCAATACACCGGGTTTATTGTTCTGAATAGATTGATCCAATTCGGAAAATACATTCCTGCTTTTATCGGTATGGGCATCAATAAGGAGGGTTGCAGAACCACCACAAATGGCTCCCTCCTCTGAATCGATGTCTGAGTTCAGTCCAAAATCATAGAGTGTCGATTTGCCTTTCTTTAACAGGGTGATAGCTTTTTGGGTGGCATCGCCCTCCAGTATTCCACCTCCCAGCGTACCAGTCAACAATCCGTCCACTGAAAAAATGGCTGTGGATCCGGATACTTGTGGAGCAGAACCCTTTACATTGAGAATGGTAGCCAGAGCCAAAGGGGAGCCTTTACTTAGTTCATTAATTAGATTGTAAAAAATGCTTTTCACATTGGGTTATTCTAGTAGTTATTTAAACAAAAACCCTGAATACACTTATTATTACCAGGCATATCACCATGGTCACCGGTGAAAGCAAGTATTTGAAGAAAGGTGTTTCAAATCGCACATCTTTCTGATCGATTATGTTATTGATTTTTCCACCAGCCCAAAATCCAATAGGTACAGTAATTGCAGAAAAGGCAATGGCCACCGGACTAAACAATATAGAAAGTGGGACAGCTGAACCCGGATATACACAGGCAGATATTCCTGTGGCATATATTACCAATGGAAACATGCCCACAGCTATTAATGCTGACCCACCCCCAAGCATTGACTTTGTTGATATTTTCTTCCATTTAATGTTCCTAAAAACCAGAATTAGGGCAATAAAAGCAAATCCTTCGAGCCAGAAAGCAAAAATCGGATTTCCTATAGCCCCATGCATAACCGGGAGAGAAAGAAGAACCGCATCAAAAAGCTTAAACAGGGATGCAATTAAAACAATCAGTATTAGAACCAGATGATTCCTGGTTACGACCCAGGTGGTAGCCAGAAAGAACAAGGCAACACCGGTCATCAGGGAACCGGATACAAGGTGGGCACAGCTGCGTAAACCCGCGCCCATTAATACTTCTGCAAATCCCCAGATAGATCCCAGAGTTATTGCAACAATCAGATGCGAACTAGAAATGGATTTCTTCATGATTTAGTAAGGTTTATTAGATCACACAAAAATAATATTGAATTCAGGTTAATAATTTATTATACTTTCAAAATTCAGCCAATCAATGAAAGGTTCTGTTCAGCCTTAACCAGCAAAGCCTGAGCAGGGATATTATGAGGACAAGCCGCCAGGCAGTAACCGGAACAAGTATTACAAGGAAGATTTTTTCCTATTTTTAAACTTGCATATTTCTCCATGGCTCTTTTCTCATGCTTCTGAGCCTCAAAATAATGATTGTAACGTAGAATGGTATTTACCGGTACGTTGTGTGGACAGGAGGGCTCACATATGCCGCAAGCATGTCGACAGTACAATTTTCCAAGCGATTCTTTATAGTGATTAAGTATCCCAAGCTCATTTTCGGATAGCCTTTTTCCCGAAAGTCCTACAAAGGTCTCCAACTCGTCAAAACTATTCATAGAAGGGCATACAGCACTTATATCAGGATTAGAAATTACAAATTTAATGGAGGCATCCCGGACATCCTCTTCAGATATCAAACCGTACTTTGCTTTAAAGGCATCGGCCTGCTGTACCCATTTCTCATATTCTGCCAAATTATTGAGAGTTTCGTCTGATAATTCTCGGTTTTGTTCCTGTGCCTCCTTTATCATTGATTGGGCTGATTCATAAAATTTTACAGGATTGACTTTCATTAAAGTCATTCCCATATCTTTTTTCTTACATGACTCAATTATGCGGGCCCCTTGCTCTTGTTGTATAAAGTTATATACAAATAACACCAGGTCAAAGCGTCCGTCCTCAGCAGCAGCTCCAATTACCTTTTCCATTGGCTCCTTCATTCCCCCAGCCAACCGATGTTCAGGGCCGTGGTTCGATAATCCCAGGTATTTCACCTTTCCTTCCGCTTTCATTTCCCGGAACATTTGATGAAAAGGTTCATATAGGATCTGCTCTGTAGATTGTGCCATATGGATCATCAAGCAATCAACATAGGGGGTTTGAAGTCGTTCCAATATTTTGTAAAACCGATCCGTAAGTCCTTCCTTACTTATATCGCCAAAGAAATCAAGATTTAGTTTACTTGTAATGAATATCTTTTTCCTATCAAAGTCCTTAATGGCCTCACCAATACTTTCTTCTGACTTACCTCTAGCATAGTGCTCAGCAGTATCGATGTAATTGACACCCATATCCAGGGCTGCTTTCATTACAGCAGGATTGGTCAGACCACCTGCCCCCATACTGATATCAGACACTTCAAAATTAGTTCGTCCCAATCGACGGTACTCTTTTATCTTAAATTCGTCTGGTTTTGTTTCCAATCCATCTGCCTTAAATGACAGCAATGGTGCTCCTATTGCGCCAGCAAGGCCGGTTTTTAGGAAATTTCTTCGAGTGGAGGGGAATTTCTTATTCATTTTGTGAGCTTTAACTAGTAAATATACGAATTCAATTAATCTAACCATCTATCTTCAAATAATTTAGATTCTTTTAAGATAATCGATTAACAAAGTTCTGATATTGGTCTAAAACTGTAATTTAGGGAATTAATGGATAGGCGACAGTAAATATTCTTAAGGTATGGAATTCACTTTAACATACTTTATTCTGGGGCCTTCCTTATCAGTATATTTATAAAACCTGTAATTCCATTTAGCAGATATTAGAGTATCATGAAAGGGGTTCTCAGACTTATTTCCTATGGATCTCATTAGATGAATGGCCTGTCCATTTGGTTTCACTACCCGATCAATTTCTTTAAGTTCTTCGTCCAAATTCCAACCAATAGCATTCGATGTAAATAAAACATCAATTGAATTGTCTGGAAGTGGGATTAAATCCAAAAATCCATCGATAGTATAGATATTGTTAACTTTTTCTTTTAAAGCTTTATTTCTGATAAAACCACGAAAACTTGATAAGGGTTCTATTGCATAAACTAATTTCGCATATCTGGCAAGTAAAAACGAGAGCATTCCAGAGCCAGCACCTACATCAGCAATAGTTTTTCCGTTAATTGATTCTTTTTCTACTATTTCTTCCTTATTCCACCTAAATTTAACTTTTCTATCATATACCTCCGGGTATTTGTTATAAACAATAAGTTCTGCAATTTCCCAGAGCAGGTCATCACAATATTGATTGACAAGTTTTATGTCATCTATGGGTTTGTTCTCGATTAAAACGGTAGAAATATATTCTTCAATGGAAGGGTCTTTAGTAATAAGGAAGCGCTGAACAAAAGGGTATTTTCTAAGCAAAGCAGCAAACTCCTTTTTTGGGACGCGGTCAGGTAGATATCCTACCTGAAAGGCTTCCAAAAGAAGTAAATCCTCGGCATGGATTTTTATGCCGGCAAAGAGTTTTCTTAGCCTTTCAGAGTATCCCATAATAATATTTAAATACTCAGGTTTAAACTCAAAACTATTTATTCATACCTTAAGGCATCGGCTGCATTAGTACGTGCTGCTTTAAAGGCCCTATAGCCAATTGTAAGCCATGAAATGGTTAAGGATACTAGAATTATTATTATGTAATCGAGCGGACTCTGGGTGACCCTGAAATAAAAATTCTGAAGCCAACTTTTCATAACAAAATAGGCTATTGGTACAGCAATCAATGTTGAAATTAAAACAAGGGTTCCAATTTCTCTGGAAAGCATCAACATAATGTCGATCATGGTAGCACCCTGTACCTTTCTCACACCGATCTCCTTGGTGCGCTGAGCTACAGTGAAGGCGGTTAACCCAAACAGGCCAAGGCTGGCAATGAAAACGGCTAAAATGCTAAATACGGCAGAAAGATTCCCTGTCCGCCTGTCTTCCTTATACAATTCATCAAATTCCTCCTCAACAAATGAGTATTGCATGGGCTCTGTTCCAATTAAATCTTCCCAAACTCCCCTTACTTTTTCTATGGTAGCATTAATATTATCAGGATTCAATCGTAGAACTATAGATCCCCAATTCATTCTATCCCCGTCATATAAAAAAACATGTGGACTAATCTCATCATGAAGAGATAAGAAATGAAAGTTCTTTACCACTCCAATGACAGGATAAGACATACTCTCATCTTCACCATCTCCGGGTTGATCTACGACTGCTTCAAGCGGCTTATTAAGATTGAAATACTGAACTGCACTTTCGTTGATAATACAAGCCATGGAATCCGTAGACATATCCTTGGAAAAAAACCTACCCTCAACAAGTTCAAAACCCATTGTTTTATCATAATCGTGGTCTGCCCAAACCGTATACATTAACTGAACATCATTCAAATCAGGAGCTGAATCCCCATCTCCAGAATTAATAAGATAACCATTGTTATTGTTCGGATAACCAGGAATTGCTGTTGTATGACTTGCATTTATTACACCTGGAATATTTTTCACACGGTTGATAAATACATTTATCTGACTCCTGAGAACATGTACTCTGCGAATTACCATCAGGTTTTCCTTATCAAATCCAAGATCTTTCTTGCGCATATAGTTTACCTGCTTGAAGGTAATCATCGTTACAGCCATAATTAATATGGATATGGATAACTGCGTTACAACCAGCGCACTTCTTAGCCTTCCACTTTTTGCACCACTTCTAAATTTACCGCCCAGGATAGAAATTGGCCTAAACGAGGAAAGATAAAATGAAGGATAAGTACCTGATAGAAATCCAACCAAAATGGCAATAAGAACCAGTATTGGAATGGTATACCAGGGTTGAAAATAATTGATCTTTAAGGATATTTGCATCAGGTTGTTGTATCCAGGTAGCAATAGTTCAATGAGCAATATTGCTACCAACAGACTTAAAATACAAAGCAATAAAGACTCTACCAGGAACTGCCAGATTAGAGCAGATTTGTGGGATCCAACCACTTTTCTCACTCCCACTTCCCGGGCCCGGTTAGCAGCCTGAGCAGTAGCCAGGTTCATATAATTTATTCCGGCCAGAAGAAGAATTGCAAATGCGATGATGGTAAAAGTATAAATATTCTTCTTTTCATTGGCTGGCTTGAAAGTTTGTTGGATATCCGATTCCAAATGTGCATCTGTAATTTTTTGAGTAAGAATCCTATATCGGCCACCTGATTGCTCAAAAGCTTCAAAACTTGCCCCCATATATTGTTCCAGCTCGGGTCCTACATGAGCTACCAAAACAGCATGTATCTTTTCTTCCAGAACAGAAGGATCAATATTTTCCTCTGCAAGAATATAGGTGGTAAGATTATTATTTAGCCATATCTTTCTTTCCGATTTTTCTGAGGATACGAAAGAACCAATTACATTGAATTCCAGGTGTGTGTTTTCCGGCGCATCCTCACAAACGCCACTTACTTCCCAATACACAGAATCTGTTCCCACTTTAAGATTTTCTCCAATCGGGTTATCCATGCCAAAGTACTTTTGTGCAGCAGACCGGGTAAGTACAATTGTTCGGGGCCTGTTTAAAGCTGTGGCAGGATCACCATGGATCAGGGGAAAGGAAAAAATATCGAAAAAGGTTGAATCTGCCAGCATAAAGTGGTCCTCAATAAACACTTTGTCATCAATCATTATTGGAGATTCATTCCAGCTGTCAAGGCGAGCAGAATTAATTATTTCCGGAATCTCATCAACCAGGGCTTCCCCCATGGGTGGTGATGTATTGGCTACTTTCAATTCCTGCTCCCCAATTTTCCCATCCAGAATAAGCCTGTAAATCCGATCCTTCTGTTCATGGAACGAATCGTAACTAACCTCCTGCAACACAAACAGGCCAATCAATACAAAACAGGCTATTCCAACAGCCAGTCCCATTATATTTATAAAAACATAGCCTTTGTTTTTTGAAATGTGGCGAATTGCCAGCTTAAGGTAGTTGATGATCATAGTGATGGTTTATACAAATGTAGGACGTATAAGATTCTCTTTGGTTACTACAATAAATCAAAAATGTGAATAAAAATTCTAAGATACCCAATAATCCTAAAAATCAAATTGAATTCCACATTTTATAAATCTAATGTTAACTCATTTTTTGTACTTTTACATGACATGAGATCATTGGCTTTCATATTAATTTTCTTATCGAATTCCCTGCTTATTCAGGCTCAATACGAATGGACAACTTATTTAAACGAAGGAGATCTTGCAGATGCTGTGAGGTGCATCAAAATAATCGACCAAAACAATATTTGGGTTGGAACATTAAACAATGGGTTGCAGTTCTTTGACGGACAAAATTACATAGTATATAATAATAATAATAGCCCCATTCCAGGAAACAGAGTATATGATTTGATCCTGGATTCAGATGGACGCATTTGGATAGCCACAAATGAAGGCTTGGCAGTTAAAGACAATGAGAACTGGACCATTTACTCCAGTGAGAATAGTAATCTTCCTGGTAATGCAGTAATTTCTTTGCTACAGGAAGAACAGGGAAGGATCTGGTTTGGAACGGATGCTGGAGTTATTAATGGCTTGTATGGTACAGTTTACACTTCTGAAAACAGTGGTTTGCCAGGAAACCAGATTTTAGACATACTTATGGATCACAATGGATTGATATGGTTTGGAACTGATAAAGGAATTGCTTGTTTTGACGGAAATAGCTGGAAAACTTTTAAAACAGGATATGGTGTACTTCCTGCTGGTGCTGCAACTGAGTTAGAACAAGAACCCAGTGGTAGAATATGGGGAGCAATCAACCAGGGTATTGGCGGAAAATTAGTTTTATTTGATGGAGAAAAATGGAACCCTTTCAATGAAGCGGACCATCTATTTAATGGAGCATCTATTACTGCCATTCAGAAGGCGAAAAATGGCACTATCTGGTTTGGAACCCACCATAAAGGATTGATAAAATATGAAAACAATGTTTGGGAGCAGTACCTGACTCAGAATTCTGACATCCCGATAAACCAGATAATAAGCCTGGCTCATGATTATGATAACAACATTTGGATGGGATCAAGAAAGGGATTAACAAAGATTGTTAGTTCTCCTACCTCAAAAAGAACTCTTTCCAAAGAATCTCAATCCATTCAAATAATTCCAAATCCTTTTAAAGATTACACCCATATAACTGTCCCTGAACAGCTGGAAAGGCCCTATTCATTCACTTTGTATGACTTGCAAGGAAAAAAGGTTCAGGTTATAAATGATATTCAGGCTAATAGCTTCCGCTTACAAAATGATGGGCTTGCACCAGGATTATATTTCTATAAAATCCTATCCGGATCATCCCAATTAAGTGGCAAACTGCTTATTCAGGATTAATGAAAAAAACCTATGTCCTTAATTTGCCTGACCCAATCCGGGATACATTTTCATGGCATTATCGAAATAGATTTTCTTTAAAACAGAAAGGGGAAGCTTTAAGCCCTGATATTCTTTCACTTTATCATTCTGAATCATTTCGTGGTCTGATGTAAAATATTCCCAATCTTCCAGCCAGATGTTCATTGAATTCTCCAGGATGGCCTCCATATCATGAATATTATCTGGACCATAGGAAATTTCAATATCAGTACCATACAGTAGTTGATCCTGGTATTTAATAATAAAATCACGAACCTTGTTCCGATCCTGAACTTTAAAATGAACTATACGCGCAGCCATATCCAATCCCGCTTCTGGAAACTCATCTAGCCACCTGGCCTGTTCATCTACATCCCATTCCATACTGCCCAAGTGACAGCCAACATATCGCAAACCAGGGTGCTTTCTTAGCATACGGTCGCGAGCCGCCAGTAATTCTCCATACGAAGGATAATCAGGATAAAGAAACATATGATACTCAGGATGGTTAGCAAAATAGCTACTATCTCCTTTAACCGTCATTTCATCGAGTGGCAACCAGCAATTTTTTGGTTCCCCTGCATGGCTGATTAAAACTTTCTTCTGGTCTATAATGAATTGAAATACTGGATCAAATTTCGGATCGTCAAGCATGATGAGATTTCCTTCATTATCCCTTTCTTCCATCCCTATATTCTTCCACACCTTTACAGCAACTGCACCATTTTTAAAATCTTCCTGTAGTTTTTTAATTACCTTGTCTGACCATCCAGCTTCATCCCAACCTTCCA
>JASJGS010000148.1:0-5980 GCA_033791445.1 Bacteroidales bacterium
TCGAATTGATTGCATATTGTTTTCTTTAAGGATTGCAAAAGTACGTCTAAATTTTGGATTAAAAGCAAATGATATCACAAATCATGCCAAAACAATTAAGACCCACATTATCAATCTAATTTAATATAAGGAAAGGAAAAATATTAAGGTCTTGTAATTTAAACGTAAAGACAGTATTAAATTACTGACTGGATGTATTTTGGATAATGCACATCCTGATCACAAGTGCTTTAAAGATAGCAAGGAGAATTTTACTCTTCTAAATAGTAGGCCCCCTTAATAATAATCTTTTTATTTAAAAGATTTTCAACATTAAAGATCTCCAGGTAGCTTTCGAATTTCCTACCGGTATCAATTGGTCTTTTCTTAAAGCCATTGTCTTCTTGTGTAAAAATAAAGCTTTCGGCTCCCTGCACAATGATAGCATCTTCAGGCAAACAATAGGCAGAATCAGCTTTGGTGAGAATTTGTGCAAGTACACTGGCTCCTATCGGAACTTCGGAGATTTTATCGGTTATATAAGCATGAACCAATACGGATCGATTCTTTTCCTGTACTTTTTTTCCAATTAACCGTATTTCAGCGTGGTGCACTTCATCTGAACCACTATCCTGGAACCTGACTTTTTGTCCATTTTTGATTTTATTTATATCATTTGAAAACACATTTAGCTCAAGATGAACATGCTTATTGTCAATTATCTCAAAGAGGGGGGTATTTACATCTACGTACATCCCAATGTTGGTATAAACCCCAGAAACAAAGCCGCTAAGAGGTGATTTAATATGGATTTCTGAAATTATTCCTTTGCTTTGCAGGTCATTTTCATCAATGCCAATCAAACTTAATTGCTCCCTAAGACTTTCATATTTTATTTTTGCTGTATAATAGTCAGACCTGGTATCCAAAAAGTCTTTCCTGGAAACAGCTTCACTTTCTTCCAGAGATTTTTTCCTGTTATAGGCCTCTTCCCAATAGATAAACTTAGACTTGCTCTCCAGAAAGTCCTCCTGTAGCTTTATTATCTCCCTATGGCTTGATGTTGCAAGCACATCGCCCTTCCTCACTGTGCTTCCTGAAACCACATTTATTTTATTGATTACACCTCCTATTTGTGCATATACTGAACCCAGGTTTGTAGGCGGTACATCGATAATACCTGTACACTCAACTACATCAGCAACCAGTCTTTTTTCAAGCCTACCTATCTCAATTCCGGCGATTTCCATCTGTTGCTCGGTGAGAATAACCGGTAAGCTGCTATCCATTGATCCTTCCTGAACAGAATCAGAAGAGGTATTCAGGCAGCCCATGATAGGAAGGAACAAACCCAAGCCTAATAATCTAATAAATAACTTTAGTTTCATATTTTCGATATTTCATATTTCAGAGTCCAGGCCTTAAGAGAACACCAACTAGCTGTCTTGATAATATTCAAGATGTATTATAGTCTGATTGATGTTATTAATAAGTTTTAATCGATTCAACTCCATATCTATTGCCTGGGCATATAATTGCATAAAACGGTAATAATCAATTTCTCCCGCATCGAGCTGAATACCTGCCTTATCCAGAAGAACCTCAAGTTGACCCTCCCAATTCACTCCAAATTTATTGTACAGGTTTAGATATTCCTGGAGTTCATCTAAATGACTTTCATACTGCAGGTTGATTCTCTTCTCAGTAAGATTATATTCATTCCTTGCTATCTCGGCATTAATACGTGCCATCTTCACCTCTTTGCTTTTTGGAACAAACCAGAGTGGAAATCTTAGTCCCGCTGTTACTCCCTGGAAACCTCGAACTTCATTTATGCTCTGATTAAAGTAGCCTACTGATAATTCAGGGAAAAATTCAGACCTGGCTGTTTTTACCATTTTATCAGAGAATGCAACTTTGGCGCGTTGATAATTAAGAAGTTGAATGGTAATTCCAGCTGTATCAACCAGCTTGTAAGGTAATATGCCATAGGTTTTTTCAACAGGATGAAGTTCTCCTTTAATCTGGGATATTTCGCGAAGGCGAATTAGCTTCTCATTTTGCATTATTCGTGCTGCTGTCAACTCATTATCCAGATTGCTCAACTGGACTTCGATAAGGAAAAGGTCTGCTTTGCTAATTTCACCTACTTCTTCTTTTAGCCTGGCCTTGGGCAGATATTCAGAAAAGGCTAGTATATGTTCTTCAAAAAGATCTATGAGTTGATTTGAATAGATATATTCATACCAGTTTAGCTTTAAATCATAAATAAGTTGTTTTCTTATAAGATCAAACTCTGAGCTTCTAACATCAATAAAAGCTTTGGATTCTCCTGACTGCTTAAATTGCTTAAGCAGGTTCCCAAGATTTTGATCTATCAACCAATAATTGTCTGGCAGACCAGTATTTATCTGGCCATGGAGATAATTCAGATTGGTAGTTCCCAGGCTTAGTGATGACTGTTTCTTAAGTTTCGCTTGTTCAATGTTAAGCTCTGCATTTTGGAGGTAAAAATTATTTGTAATGGTTGAATCTATGGCCATTGAAAGGTTTATCTCCTGTGCACTACCCCTTTCAAAACTGAACAAGCCAAACAATGCCAGAATTAATGGAAGCGCAGCTTTTCTATATTTCTTTCTATTTTCAACCAGATAATATAGAACAGGTAGAAAGATCAGGGTCAGAAAAGTTGAAGTAATTAGACCTCCAATTACCACTGTGGCCAGTGGCTTTTGCACTTCAGCCCCGGCTGAGGTTGACAGGGCCATTGGTAAAATACCAAGGGAAGCCACAGCTGCTGTCATAATTACGGGCCTCATTCTTACAGTACCACCCTTTATTACAAGTTTCTTTAAATCCATATTGTTTTCCGTTCTTAACTGATTGTAATAACTAATCAAAACTATACCATTCAGAACAGCTACACCGAATAAAGCAATAAACCCAACCCCTGCAGAGATACTAAAAGGCATGCCTCGGGTAAAAAGAGCCATTACACCACCCATAGCTGCCAGTGGTACTGTTGAATAGATCAACAATGCATATTTGAATGAATTAAAAGCCAGGTAAAGTAAAACAAATATTAATAATAGAGCCACTGGGACAGCAACTGCAAGCCGTTTTTTTGCGGCCTCCAGGTTTTCAAACTGCCCTCCATAATGAATAAAATAGCCTGGTTTTAAGTGTAGTTGTTGCTCGAGATTTGTTCGAACTTCCGCAATAAAAGTGCCCACATCCCTATCCCGGATATTGACTCCAACTGAGACCCTACGCTTTGCATCTTCCCTGGATATTTGCATTGGGCCTTCCACAATTTTCATTTCAGCCACTTCAGATAAAGGAATAATATTCCCATGAGCGGAACTCACAAATAATTTACCCAGTTCAAGGTTATTCCTAAAAGAACCTTTTAAACGTACTGTCAAATCAAATCTTTTTTCTCCTTCATATACCGTTCCAGCAGTTTCACCGGCATAGGCCGTACGGATTATCCGATTCAATTCTTCAATATTGAGTCCATACATGGCCACCTTATCCCTGTTGAAATAAATCATCATTTGGGGCAATCCCTCAGTTTGCTCCACCTTAACATCGCCTGCCCCCTGGATGTTTGAAATTATATTTGCTGCCAAATTTGCCTGAATGGTAAGCTCAGCAACATCTTCTCCAAAAATTTTAACTGCCACATCGGTCTTGGTACCAGTCATCAGTTCATTGAATCTTAACTGAATGGGCTGAGTAAACTCAAAGCTGGCACCCTTTACTGAAGTAAGTTTTTCCTTCATGAGCTCAACCAGTCCTTCGCGGGTACTGGCTGATTCCCATTCATCTTTTTCTTTCAAAATGATCATTACATCCGCATCTTCAACTGCCATGGGATCTGTGGGTACTTCTGCTGTCCCAATTTTTGAAACCACATGAAGCACTTCAGGAAAATTTTCAATAAGTATTTTTTCAGCTTTTGTTGAAGTTTTAATGCTTTCGCTCAGTGAACTCCCTGGTTTTATGGTCATTTGCATGGCCAGGTCACCTTCCTCCAGGGTTGGGACGAATTCTGCCCCTAACCTGCTAAATATAAAAACCGATACAAAAAGCATCAGCACAACTGCCAATACCATTAACTTAGGAATTATCAGCGCCAGGTTCAGTGTAGGTTCATACCATTTTTTGAATAAATTAATGATATTGTCTGCCAGGGAAAAGTCTTTCTTAATATTTCTATTGAGCACCAGTGCAGCCATCATCGGAACATAGGTAACGGAAAGCAACAGAGCTCCAAATACTGCAAATGATACGGTTTGGGCCATAGGTACAAAGGTTTTTCCTTCTATACCCTGCAGAGTCATAATCGGTATAAATACGACCAGAATAATCAGAACTCCAAATGCAGCAGACTTAATTATACTGGATGATGTTTTAATAACTACCTCGTCCATCTCCTTATGAGAAAGCTTCTTACCCAGATATTTTGTATAGATTAAATGTAAAATTCCCTCCACAATAATCACCGCCCCATCAATGACAATACCAAAGTCAATTGCCCCAAGTGACATTAGGTTTGCTGACACTCCAAAAAGTCGCATCATAATAAAAGCAAACAGCATAGATAGTGGAATAACAGAAGCTACTATTAGGCCAGCACGTAAATTCCCCAGTAATAGAATCAAAATAAAGATGACTATCAGCCCACCCTCAATCAGGTTTTTACTAACCGTACCGATGGTTTTGCTGACAAGCACGGAGCGGTCAAGATAAGGCTCTATTCTTACTCCCCGAGGAAGTGATTTTTGAATCAGTTCCACTCTTTCATGCACATTTTTAATTGCCATGGAAGAGTTGCCACCTTTAAGCATTAGCGTGATCCCTCCTACTGTCTCACCCTTACCGTCCATGGTCATTGCACCAAACCTGGGCGGATATCCCCATTTTACTTCTGCCACATTTTTTATAAGAATGGGTGTTTGATTTATATTGGAAATAACGATTTTCTCAATATCCCCTATATCCCTGATTAATCCCTCCGTACGTATGTAATACGCGTTGGGTCCTTTTTCAATATAACTTCCACCGGAATTCTGGTTATTCTTCTCAAGAGCATCGAAAACCTCGCTAATTGTAAGTCTGAAATTTTGCAATTTTACAGGATCCACAGCCACTTCGTATTGTTTTAAAAATCCACCAAAGCTGCTGACCTCAATAATTCCAGGGATACCAGAAAGCTGGCGCTTCACTATCCAATCCTGGATAGTTCTCAATTCCATTGGATCATACTCATTCTCATATTTTGAATCAACTTGTAGGGTGTACTGGTAAATTTCACCAAGGCCCGTTGTTATAGGCATTAATTCGGGTCTACCCAACTCCTCCGGTATATCCGCCTCGGCCATACCAATTTGCTCTTTCACAAACTGTCTTGCATCCAGTATGGGGACTTTATCTTTAAACACAATGGTAACTACAGATAATCCAAACCTTGAAATAGACCGTATATCCTCCACATCGGGAATATTGGCCATGGCTATTTCAATTGGATAGGTAATAAATTGCTCAACCTCCTGTGGTGCCAGCGATGGAGTAACCGTAACCACCTGTACCTGGTTATTGGTAATATCAGGAACAGCATCAACCGGAAGGTTCATCATGGAATAAATTCCAAAGGCAGACATGGTAACAACCAGCAGGCCAATAATGAATTTATTGTGTACTGAGAAATCAATTATCCTGGAAATCATCTACTTATAATTGTTGGTCGGGTGCAATATAATTTTATAAAGTTAAGGCTTATCCATAAGATTATGAAAGAAATCACTAAGAAAAAAACAGCGTAGATGGATAGAAATAAATTTTATATTTTATACGAGTGTTGCCTGTTATTAAGAATACAGTCCATTCATTTTTCCAATCTTAATTAAAATAAAAAAAACTATATATAAAAGCTTGCACTAGCTTGAAAACAAAAGTGTTGGAAAATGGAAATATTTATATAAATTTGAATAAATTA
>JASJGS010000149.1:0-5697 GCA_033791445.1 Bacteroidales bacterium
TTCTGAAATTTCAGCCAAACTGGCTTCAATTTCTGCATTTGTTAGTTCATGATCAACCAGGCCCTGGGTAAAATATTTATCATATGATGCCAGGTCAAAATGCCCATGGCCACTCAGGTTGAATAATATTGTTTTACTTACTCCCTCTTCGTCAGCTTTTCGGGCTTCTTCTATGGCTCCTGCTATAGCATAGTTTGATTCGGGTGCTGGAATAATAGCTTCTGAGCGAGCAAACTGAACACCTGCTTCAAAACATTCTGTTTGATGTTTTGCTCTGGCCTCAATCAAGTTATCTTTAATTAGTTGACTTACCAGTACACCTGCACCATGGTAACGTAAGCCTCCGGCATGTATTTCAGCAGGAATAAAATTATGTCCAAGTGTATACATCGGCAGCAAAGGAGTTGTTCCAGCGGTATCCCCAAAGTCATATAGGAATTTTCCGCGGGTTAATTTTGGGCAGGAAGAAGGTTCAATGGTGAGCAACTTGATATTTTTACCTTCAGTTAAATTTAATCTGAGAAAGGGAAATGCAATTCCAGAGAAATTTGATCCACCGCCAAAACATCCTATTACTACATCCGGTAAATTTCCGGCCTTCTCCATCTGGAGAATAGACTCCTGACCGATAATAGTTTGGTGCAGGATAACATGATTCAGAACACTACCCAGGGAGTATTTTGTATCCGGGTCTTTGGCAGCGATTTCCATAGCTTCAGAAATGGCTATCCCCAAACTTCCAGGTGAGTTAGGATCTTGTGCTAAAATTCGCCTGCCCGCTTCGGTTCTATCACTGGGCGAGGCATATACATTTGCGTTATAAGTATTCATCATAAGTTTACGGAAAGGTTTTTGGTCATAGCTAACCTTTACCATATATACATCCAGGTCAATACCAAAATGCTGGCAGGCAAAGCTTAAGGCGCTTCCCCATTGACCAGCACCGGTTTCCGTAGTCATTTTTTTCACTCCTTCAATCTTATTATAGTAGGCCTGAGGGATGGCAGTATTTGCTTTATGTGATCCGGAATAGTTGCCGCCCTCATATTTGTAATATATCTTACTATTGGTACCCAGTACTTTCTCTAATTCTTTGGCTCTAAATACCGGAGTAGGGCGATAAGATCTGTATAGCTCTAAAACCTCCTCCGGGATATCAATATAGCGTTCTTGAGATACTTCCTGCTCAATGAGTCCCATTGGGAATATTGGAGCCAAATCTTCCGGACCTATGGGTTGCCGGGTAGCTGGATTTAATGGTGGCATTGGCTTGTTGGGCATATCAGCCATAATATTATACCATTGGGTTGGCATTTCTTTTTCTGTTAATAAAATTCTTCTTGCGTTTTCCATGATTAGATAATTTAAGGTTATGAAATAAAAAAAGCACGCTGTAAAACAGCGTGCTTAAAAATATATTAGTTCTTTAACTTACATAACAGCGTGTTTTACAGCATCTTATTTATACTGCGCCAGCGCCAATTATGTAAATTTGTCATTTTCATCGGATCAAAACTAAACATTCTTATAAAGAATACCAAGGTTTTAGATTTTTTTTAGAAAATAAAAAAGAAAATATAATGCTTAATTTAAGCTGGCCAGCTTTGCATAAATATCTTCTTCTTCGTGAAGATAACGGGCAATGGTAGAAATAAGTTTCACGGGTAGAACGGGCTTAACAAGAAATTCATTACAGCCTGAGAGGAAACAGCTTTGCCTTATTTCTTTAGATGTGTAGGCAGTCACAATTACTACAGGCAATGTTTTTCTACTACGTCTTAATTCCTTGGTAACTTCAATACCGTTAACAAAGGGGATTAAAACATCTAGTATTACCAGATCAATTTGTTGATCAGAATCATTAATAAATTTAAGTGCATCGTGGCCATTCTTTTTCCACACTACCTTTGCAGAAGTTTTTTTCAGAAGAGATTTAAAGTAAAGGTAATTTGCATCATCATCTTCGACAACAAGTACTATTTTGTCTCTCCAATCGTATTTATTATCGTTGACGATCAAGGTTTTAGTTGATAGTGAAGGTTTAGTTGCACTGAATGTTAAAATAAACAATAATTTTATACGAATAAAAAATATGTTGTTATTATTTTTCAACAATTCTAAAAAGTTATAATTTTAGAGACTAAAACCTTGATATTATGGGAAAAAGGCACACTAGTTTAGCATCGCGATTAACAATTTATTTGCTTTTAATAACAACTTTATTGTTTTTGATACTTGCAATTATAAATTATGTAGTATCAATTCGGATATGGGAAGACAAAGTAAGACTAACGGCAGAACTTAGTATTGAAAAGGTTTTTGAAGAAGTGGAAGTTCAGTTAAAGCGAGCAGAAAATGTTACTGAACAGCTTGCTTCAGTATATAATGCTGGGATTTCTGCTGATGAGGGAGAATTGTTAAAATTGTTAGATCAATTTGTAAACAGCTATAACCGAATTATTGGCTCTGCTTTGATTTTAAACATTAATCCGTTGGATGAAAATTCTGATTATATGTTTATTTATTATTCAGAAAAAGCGGATTCGCTTATAATCAGTTCAGATAAAAGTAGAATTGAAAATGAGTTGTATCCAATAATTATTACTCCTGAATCAGCTCGATGGTCAGAACCACACTTCGACCCATTAACCAGAAATGAAAAGGTGATCACCTATTCTGTGCCTATATTTATTAAAGGTGAATATTTGGGTGTACTAACAGCAGATTTGTCAGTTGACTGGTTGGATAAACTGGTTTCTTCCATGAAAATCTATGAATCTGGCTTTGCTTTCCTAATTTCCGAAAAAAATACCGTATTAACACACCCAACAAGGAAAGAATTAATTATGAACTCAGACCTTGAACAACTCAATAAAAGGGTCGATCAAAAGGATATAGAATTGTTATATACTGATATTAACGAACGTAGAGCTGGAGTCCTTGAAATTAGGGATCCATATATTACAGAGAATGATGTTTATGTAATATATCAACCATTGCAGGTATTGAATGGTTCTTTAATTATGGTTATACCTAGAAGTGAGGCTCTTGAAGGTCTACGGAAGCTTACCTGGACTCTCATTATTATTGCTTTGATAAGTCTATCTCTGTTGGCTCTCTCCATATATTTTATAATAAAGAAACAATTATCACCCCTTAAAAGCCTGGCAAAATCTTTATACAGCATAGGGAGAGGAGATTTTGATGTGGAGCTTCCTGAACCCAAAAGGCTTGATGAGGTGGGTAATTTGAGTCATTCTTTTAACCTGATGAAAGAGAATCTAACGGAACACGTTATCTTGCTGGATGAAAGCAATATAGCTAAGGATAAATTTGAATCTGAAATTGGTGTAGCTGCAAAAATTCAAAAAAGTATTTTACCATCTGAGCCACCACCCAGTCTATTTGAGAATGGCATTGATTTATATGGATATTTGCAACCAGCTAAACAGGTTGGAGGAGACTTATTCGATTATTTTTTACGCGATGAAACCCATCTAAGCTTTGTGGTAGGTGATGTTACTGGAAAAGGAATACCAGCATCCTTTTTTATGGGAATGACCCGGGCATATTTTAGGAGTGAAGGCAAATATATTCAATCATCAAACGAGATGATGGATAAAATAAATGAGAATTTATTTGCGAATAATCCGGAAGCAATATTTGTCACTTTGTTTTGTGGTATCATGGATTTGGAAACAGGAATTATTGATTTTTGCAATGCCGGACATAATTTCCCTTTCCTATACAGAAGCGACGGTAAGTATGCAGAGATGCAAAATCAGCATGGAACTCCCCTGGGTTTGGTGGAGGGCCAAAAATATAAATCTGATACACTTGAGTTACAAAGAGGAGATGCTCTGATTCTATATACTGACGGGATTTCAGAGGAAAGAAATAGCGAAGGTGAACTATTTGGGGAGCTTCGCCTTAAAAATATATTAAGTGAACTGGATATAAAATCTATTTCTGCTAAAAAGGTTTGCAAGAGCTTGATTAAACTGGTAAAAGAATTCAATGGCGATACCCAACAGGACGATGATATAACTATATTCTGCCTGAAAAAGAACTGATTGTCATATAGCTTTCTGTTTATTACAGTTTGTTTATTTCTTCGAACAAGATTCTAAAACATTCTGCCGGATTTCCTGAACGGGAGCTTGGCTCTTCTGAATTGTACCATGCATCCAGAAAACGATCGCAGCCAGACCATACAGTCTGCATCATGCCAAGAAAGTGTGCGGAAGTGGTGGGAGCAGAATTTTTTCTAAAATTTACTATATCATTTAATTGTTGCTTGGCAATATCAGCATTTCTATAAGGGCAGGTGACAACATCCAATCCTTTCATTGCAAAATACACGGCAGTAGGATCAGGGCGCTCATAGTGCCAGTCACAAATCACAATATCCTTGGGTATCATGTCAATGGCACGGGCGGTATTGTTCATACTAGCTTCCCACATACCCATGCCCGTTAGTTTCCCATCAATTAGCCGATCACCCCAGATCCAAAGCTTCCGATCTTTAATGGCCAGGTGGTTTCTTATTTTCCAAATCTCCCCGGCAAATAATTCAGCTTTATCCAGGCCAGAGCATTGAGGGCATTTATCGTCCCCGAGGTAGAATACTTCATCCAGCCCTGCATGAAAAGCTTCTGCTTCAAAAACATCCATCAACTCATCAACCAGGCTGAATACTATTGCATGCACATCTGGATGAAGCGGGCAGTAGCTTTTGCAATAAAGACCATCATCATTAGGCCATTCATATTTTTCAGGTAATATTACATGGGGCGTTTCGTCAAATTCCGGATATACTTCCAGCAACTTTGTTGGCTCACTATGCCATGATTGATGTCCTAACAAATTAATTTGTGGAATGATTTCTATGCCAGCCTCTTTGCATGTTGCAACCAGCTTTTCAACATCTTTTGTTGTCAGAGGATTATCAGAACGCAATTCTGGATGACTTGTGTATTCATAATTATAATCCACCCTAAGAACCAGGATATTTACATTCATTTGTTTCAGGTCTTCCTTTACAAACTTCAGAAAAAGATCAAGAGATTCAGGTGAAGGGGAGGCGATGCTTAAACCTCTAACGGCTAATTCAGATTGTGGAATTTGCTGTCCATTGGCTGAAAAAAGAACCGCTATGGACAGTAGAAATAAGCTTAGATTTTTCATTGTTATACTGTTTTGTTTCTAAAAGTAAGAAAATGTACTTCATTATTTATAATAAGGATGGATGGTTTAAAAAAAAATTGTTGGAATTTGATTTTTTTTTACCTTTGCACGGGTTTACAAAATGTAAGCCATTTTTTGTCCGATGGTGTAATTGGCAACACATCTGATTTTGGTTCAGAAGAGTCCAGGTTCGAGCCCTGGTCGGACAACAAGGCAAGGAAACTCCCTGACGATTTTGTCAGGGAGTTTTTTATTTTTAAAGATACATTGAAGTCTTGCTTCAATGTATTGGAGAAAATAAAAGAATATACCCGTAGGGTAGTTTCCGAAAAGTTGTTAGGATCCTTTGAAAGGTCCATGAGTCATGCTGGAGGCATGGCGAATAGCTCCACCTGGTCGGACAACAAGAACAAATCTCATAATTTTTATAACCGCTTAAAATCAATGATTTAGAGCGGTTTCTTTTTTTTACCCCACTCAAAATGTACGTAAATACTCCTAAAAGAGGAG
>JASJGS010000150.1:0-10741 GCA_033791445.1 Bacteroidales bacterium
GGTTACCGAAGCACCCATATCCACACAGGTGTCGATTGCATTTAAAGGACTTAGTGCCCCGAGGGTATAGCATCCAATGTCTGAAAAAACTCTACCCTTACCATATTCACTCAGAGCCTCATTCATGGCATGGAAAACATCGGTATGCCCACAGCCAGGGCAAAGTGCTGGAGGACGATTGGCCACCAAAACAGGGATTTCTCTTGTTTCAGGAATTTCATATCCCAGGGCTTTCCCAACCAGATCGGCATTTAGTTCACCATCGCGAGGGAGCGTTCCATTCAAGCGGCCATGTATGGTATATTTTGTATCCAATACACCTGTTAGCATATCTTCTACAAAAGGATAACCCTCTTCCAACACCAGTAATTCATCGCATTCATCAGCTATATTCTGAACCATTTTTAGAGGTAAGGGATACTGCGTTATTTTTAGAATCGGATACTGAAGCGATTTCTCAGAATATACTTCCTTTAGATAATTATTTGCCAGACCACAGGCAATTATACCGAGTGTTTTATCCCTTCCCTCAAAGTAATTATTAAAACCTGATTTTTCTGATTCCTGTTCAAAATGAACCTGACTGGAAATAAGTCCCTGGTATTGGTTTTTAGCAATGGAAGGCAATAAAATAAACTGTTTCATATTTCCCGGCAAGTGCAAATCATTCATTTCCAGAGTAGGCTTCAATTTGACAACTGACCTGGAATGAGATAAGCGAGTGGTTACCCTGAGTAATACCGGAATTTTGTATTTTTCGGATAAGCTAAAAGCTGCATAAGCCATATCGTAGGCCTCCTGCTGATTGGAAGGTTCCATTACAGGGACCATTGCAAATTTGCCATAAAACCTGGAATCCTGTTCGTTTTGCGAAGAGTGCATGGAGGGATCATCTGCTACTGTGATCACAAGTCCCCCATTTACACCAGTTATAGCTGAATTAATAAAAGCATCGGCTGCAACATTGAGTCCAACATGTTTCATGCAAACCATGGCCTTTTTTCCAGCATAAGACATACCAAGAGCGGCTTCCATCGCTGTCTTTTCATTGGTAGACCAACTGCGGTGAATATTTCTTTCACTTGCCAGTTTACTTTTCTGTACAAACTCCATTATTTCAGTTGAAGGAGTTCCTGGATAGGCATAACAGCCCGACAAACCAGCATCAATTGCTCCCTGTGCCAGGGCTTCATCACCCAATAACATTTGTTTATCCATAATATGTTCTTTCTATTCCAATATTTAGTCAATAAAATTAGAAACAATTTTTTGAATCAAAGCTAACAATTGACAGGTTTAATGTTCAAATAATAAAATGCTTAAATAAATTGGCGGGTTATATATTACTCCCCAGAAATAGTGATGACTATATGTCTTGAACCGCCATGTTTTCTGAATTCACATAGGTAAATTCCCTGCCAGACCCCCATGTTAAGTCGACCATGTGTTACAGGAATACTTACCGAAGATCCAAGGAGTGAAGATTTTAAATGAGCTGGCATATCATCAGCTCCCTCATAAATATGATGGTATACCGGATCGTTTTCAGGAATTAGTTTATTCATAAAAGATTCAAAATCATGACGAACCGTTGGGTCCGCATTTTCATTTATGCTTAATGCTGCTGAAGTATGTTTGATAAATACGTGAATCAGACCTGCCTGAGGCAAATCATGTAACTGATTTTCAATATAATCTGTAATTAGATGGTATCCTTTAGGATGTACCGGTAGGGTAATTTCTATCTGTTTAAACATTTTAAAATGTATCTAATTTAGTCACTACAAGATAAAAAGAATTAAAAATATACTCTGAGTTTCTAAGGCAAAATTTTCTGGCTGGCGTAATGTTTTAAAATCCGGCTAATGCCCTAATAATAATTCTATTCCCCTCCATTTTATTGCGTAAATAACAATTTTACATAAAAAAAATAGTTTATTTTGATGTGGCAAGCCTTAAAACCGGATGAAACTGTTAATTAAACCTACCACGTTGTGCAATTGAAGTCTATAAATTTGATAACCAAGGTCACACTGAGCTTGTCGAATGTGGACCGGGTCATAGACTTCGACAGGCTCAGCCTGACTTTCAGGATGTTAAGAAATCCAATGGCACAACAGGTTAAATCATTTCTTATTATTTCAATATTTCTGATCGGATCCTGTGTATATGCACAGAACAGGCTTGTAGTGACAGGAAAAATAACGGATTCACAGGGTATTCCTCTTGTCCCAACAGATATTGTTATCCCCGGCACCAGCCATGGAACCAGCACAAGCGATGGGGGAGAATACACATTAGTAATCCCAAGAAATGATACCATTGAACTAGCCTATTCCTTTATAGGCTATAAAACTCAAATTATAAAAAAAGCTTTGCCTTTGAATGACACAATTACAATTGATGTAATTCTGGAAGTGAAGCTAAGCGAGCTTGATGAAGTGAGTGTGCAGGGAGAAAGAGACAGAGATTTTAGTTTTGAGAAGCTCAACATGAAGGAAGTAAGAATAATCCCTACAGTTTCTGGAAGTGTGGAATCCTACCTTGTAACACTGCCAGGGGTTACATCCTCTAATGAATTGAGTTCGCAATATTCTGTCAGAGGTGGAAATTTTGATGAAAACCTCATTTACATAAACGATATTGAAGTATATAAACCCTACCTGATACGATCAGGTACCCAGGAGGGATTAAGCATTGTGAACCCCGACCTTGCCTCTTCAGTGCAATTCTCAGCTGGCGGATATAATGCCAGTTATGGAGACAAAATGTCTTCCGTTCTTGATATAAAATACAAGAAACCTACCCGGTTTGGCGGAGGATTTGACTTAAGTTTCTTAGGAGGTTCATTTTATTTAGGAGGTACTTCAAAAAACAGCAGACTGACGTACATTGCAGGAATCCGGTATAAAAGCAATCAATATTTAATAAAAAGCCTGGACGTTACCGGTGATTACAAGCCTCGGTTTGGTGATTTCCAGACCTATATCACCTACCAGCTGAATAAAAAGTGGAGGCTGGATTTTCTGGGAAACATTTCAATCAATCACTACAATTTTTACCCTGAAGACCGAACCACTTCCTTTGGGACCATTAGCACAGCTGTGCAACTCAACGTATTGTTTAATGGCTGGGAATCAGATAAGTTCAACACTTACCTGGGTGCACTTTCTGCCACATATAGACCTAGCGATAAGGTTTCTCTAACATTTATTGGCAGTGCATTTCGCACGAATGAAAAGGAAACATTTGATATTGAGGGCTTCTATTCTCTGAATGAGCTGGATAAACAAATTGGCTCTGAAAGCATGGGTGATAGTATAATGAATATTGGGGTGGGCAGGTTTATTGATCATGCACGAAATTATTTCACTGCCAATGTCATCGCTTTTAAGCATACAGGAAACCTTGCTATTGATTCCCAATCATCATTGCTATGGGGATTAAAATTTCAAAACGAAGCCATTGATAACCAGATGAATGAATGGAAAATGGTTGACTCAGCGGGCTATTCTATTCCCTATACTGGTACAGATATTAGTCTGGCTTATACCCTGAACGCCGATAACCAGCTCAATTCAAACCGACTGACTTCATTCGTTTTGTACAACCGGGATTTTAATCTCAAAAATGTCGACCTTGAACTGGATGCCGGCATAAGGACAAATTATTGGAGTTTTAACAATCAGTTTCTGGTGAGTCCCAGGCTTTCTGTATTACTGGATCCGGGTTGGAAAAGAGATTTTAAATTTAGGTTTGCGACCGGGTTTTATTATCAACCTCCTTTTTACAAGGAAATTGTTGACCAAAACGGAGAAATCAATGAAGATATAAGAGCACAGAAATCAACTCATTTTCTGGTGGGAAGTATCTGGAATTTTAAGGCCTGGAACAGACCCTTCCAGTTTTCATCAAATGTATATTATAAAAACTTGCAACATCTGATTAGCTACAAGATTGACAATGTGCGCATTATATATTCCGGTAAGAACAATGCCAAGGGATATGCTGCTGGGATTGATTTTAATATTAGCGGTGAGTTTGTCAAGGGGGTTGAGTCCTGGGCCAGTCTTTCATTGTTACAAACCCGGGAAAAACTAACTGACGGTTCAGAAAGTGAAGGTTCCAATGAGTACTATCCCCGGCCAACTGACCGCCTACTAAACTTCAGCCTTTTTTTCCAGGATTATTTTCCAAGGAACCCAACCTTCAAGGTATATATGAGCCTTCATTTTGGTACCGGCCTTCCTACCAGTCCTCCTACAGAAGAATCGGGTGCAAACTACTTCCGCATGCCCCCTTATCGCCGCTTCGATATTGGTATTTCAAAAATACTTAAAGATGAGAATTCAGTAATAGGTGATAAAGGCTTATTCAAAAGCTTTCGCACTGCCTGGATCAGCTTTGAAGTCTTTAATTTACTGGGCATTAACAACACGATATCCTATACCTGGATAAGCACTGTAAATAATTTGAGCGGGGAGGTAGGACAGTTTGCTGTACCCAACTACCTTACTTCGCGACGCATTAACCTGAAGCTAACTGCCACTTTTTAATTTCAATTTATTCCTTTAGGATACTTTTCGAAATTACCAGGCGCTGAATCTGGTTTGTACCTTCATATATTTGGCAGAGTTTGGCATCGCGCATCATTTTTTCTACGGCGAAATCCCATGAGTAACCATCTCCACCCATTGCCTGAACAGCATCCGTAGTAACCTCCATACCAATATCAGAGGCATATAATTTTGACATCGCGGATAGCTTATTAAGCTTTTTCTTATCAAAGTCATAGGCCCAGGCGGCATACCAGGTAAGTAAGCGGGCTGTTTCAATCTTTGTGGCCATATCTGCCAGCATAAAACCAATGGCCTGATTGGCAGCAATAGGCTTCCCAAACTGCTTCCTGTTTTTAGTCCATTCCTTAGCTGTGTCATAAGCCGCCCTGGCATTTCCCAGGCTGAGGGCAGCAACACCAGTCCGTGTTCGATCAAAGGTTTTCATGGCTATTATAAAGCCATAACCCTCCGCTCCTATTCGATTCCCAACCGGAACTTCCACATCTGTAAAAATAATTTCATTCTGAACAGAGGCCTTTTGACCCATTTTCTTCAAACGGGGTTTGATTTCAACCCCCGGACTATCTGGAGGAATAAGAAATGCAGTGAGACTCCTGGATCCTTTTTCCGGATCAGTTAGAGCAAAGACCGTAATAAATGCCGATGCCTCAGCATTAGTTATAAAACGCTTATGGCCATTTACTATGTATTTATCTCCCTTTTTTAAGGCAGTTGTCTGAATTCCCTGCACATCCGATCCGGCATTGGGTTCAGTCAATCCATAGGCAGCAACGGCTTTCTGTTCATTTATTTGACCAAAGAACTTTTTCTTTTGATCGTCATCAGCGGCCAGGTAGAGTGGTGTCAGGGCCAGGGTATTGGCATCAATACAAATCCCAATTCCAACACATCCAGCACCCAGTTCCTCTGAGGCCAGGGCGCCATCCAGCAGACTATGATCGTGCCCTCCATACATTTTTGGCATAGGCCCATTCATTAGTCCCTCAGAGTAGGCAGCTTTTACAATTTCCCATGGGAACTCAGCAAGCTCATCATATTTCAATCGATTTGGTACAATATAACGATCGGAAAAGTCTCGATACTTCTCGATTATTTCTTCTTGCTCTTTGGTTAAACTAAAGTCAATCATTGGTTCAGAATTTTGTATGAATTATACTTTTTTATTGGCTTTTTAATGAGGAAAAAGTGCCTTGTCCAAGTTACAGAAAAATAGTGAATTTTTTAGTATAAATTTTTCATGATAATTAGCTCGATATATTTTACTGATTAAAACTCAACTGTATTCCAGCCATGTTCCAGGGGAATACTATTTTGTTTGGGTGAAAGCAAATTGCCATTTAAAAAAATCTCATTGTACTCCGTTTTTTCAAGTGGTAAAACAAAGCGGACCTGCATATTTGCCGGAATTTTCACGCTATAAAGTCTCGTATTCTTAGAAGTCAATTCATATTTGGCTTCAATAGGACCCCGGATGGTTGGAAATTTTATTTCACTAAAGGTCAATGGCCCCAATTGTGGCTGAATTACAGCTTCTGCAAAGCCTGGTTTTGAGGGTTGGATTCCCCACAGTTGCCGGGGTATAATATTGGCTGGAACAGCACCCCAGGCATGATTCCAGTCAGCATTAGGTTTGTACTTCATATCCCATGCTTCCATTGTTATGGTAGAGCCGGTTTTTATCATATTCCACCAGCTGCGATCATGCGTGGCAGTTAATAAATCATATGCATAGGCCTCCTCCCCTGCATTATACAAACCTTCAAGTAAATGCTGGGCACCATAAACACTGCAGGCCATGCCTCTTGACTTTATAAATTCAATAACACTGTGTTCGTATTCATCTGGAACCAAACCCACCGCCAGGGGAAGCATATTGGCGTGCAAAGAGGAATGATTTGAACCTTCTCCATCGACATAAACACCTTTTTGAGGATTAAATAACACTTCATTGATTGTCAACTTTACTTTTTGTGCCAATTCCTGAAAATATATAGAGTCCTCTTTCTCTTTTAGTACTCCTGCTATTTCCGACATCAGGTTAAGGTTCCAGTAATAAAATGAATTAACTACTGTATTTATCTCTAGCATATCATAGCCGTCCCTCTCCCCTGCCGGTTTGGCCAGGTCCCATCCGGTATCTTGCTGCCCGGGAGGCCAGTCAACCAGATCACGAAGTTTCTCATCGGGATTATTAAAGCCAATTTTATGCATGTATTCTGGTGTCAATTTATCTGAATAAACAGAAATCAGGCCATCCTGGCGAGCCAGGAAATGCAGGGTTTTAAGCTTTAGATTATCATAATAGACTTGTATGGATTCTGAGTTACCGGTATATAAATAATCGGTATAAAACATGGGGACAGTATGTAATATCCATTCCGTAGGCCAGGTAGGATTGTGGATAAAATATTCATTGGTTCTTCGAGCCATAGAATATTCCCTGTCTGCACAATAATGACCCAATTGATTGATATAAGCATCGCCTTCGTAGGGAATTCTTTCCCTGTCTCCGTCAATGTAAAGGCCTGTAAACGAGGTGGCCTTCATACTATATTTACAAATTTCCCAGATTTGATTTAACAGGGTATCGGAACTATTGAAATAACTAGTCTGATCATCAAAGTAATACGAATAAACTCTTTGAAAAACACTCTCAGTGCTAAGCTCTACCGGGCTTTTTTCTATTTCAGCATAACGAAATGGAAGAATTACACCCATAGAATCCGGCAATAGGATTGCTTTCCCTCCTGTATTTCTTTCATTGGCAGGTAGATGCAAGATGTAATCAGTTTGGTCAGGACTCACTACAAGCCTTGTTTTTCGATACCGAACTGAACCTCCGGGATCCCGATCGATGGTATTTTTTGCATTCAGTTTCTCACCCAAATGAACGATTAGATTTGCTTCCTTTTCAGTTTCGATATGCAAAATAATAGTACCAAATCCATCTTTACCAAAATCATAAAGGAAATGACCCTTTGAAAGCTTATCAATTGATACGGCTTTATTAATTGAGGTTTGAAAACTATTGCTGGTGCTAACATAATCAGCGAAACTACCCGTTTTAAAATGCTGTATTTCAGAATACAGGCTTGACTGGTCGTTTTTATCCCAAATTCGCACCTTCCAATAGTAATCCGAACCTTCCCGCAAATCCTCACCCCTATACTCAAGCTCCGTTGACCTATTCCCAATTCGTTTTCCACTATCCCAATAATCTGCTTTTCCATTTTGAAGCTTTTCAGTTGAGGAAGCAAGCAGAATCTGCCAGGCGGTTTGCTCAATGGCCCTATCAGGTACAATCCATGAAAATTCAGGCTTACTATCATGAATTTTAACACTACCCGGCTCACGAATAAATTCAGTCATTAAACCCCACGGCATATTATCTTCAACTTGAGTTCCTGAAAGGCTGAGCAGACAAATGAAGATTATTGCCCCAAGTCCGATTATTCTATTTTTCATATATGTGTGTCAATTATTTTTTTCATTAAGGTAGTCTTCAAACAAAGAAATTGCTTCTGGAAAATTCTTTCTTCCGAAACCTATCCTTACACATTTCCTGTCAAAATCATATACATCAGAGGGAAGCAACATAACTCCCTTTTTTTCAATCAGGTCGAGGCAAAAATCGTGAATAGTTCCATTCACTTTGAGTTCCGGAAATGATATAGTACCAGCCAATGGTTTTCTCCATTTAAATAAGTTTTCATTCCTGGCTAAAAAATCCTCTGCGATCTCAAGATTGTGCTGAATTATATGCAGGTTCCGTTCAATAATTTGATTTTTGTTTTGCAGGGCAATAATGCCTAATATCTCACTTGGTGCACTGGAACATATTGTAGTATAGTCTTTATATGCAGCAATTTCTGCCAACATATTTATATTCTTGGTAGTTAACCAGCCAATTCTTAAGCCTGGGAGTGCAAAAGTTTTGGAGAGGCCAAATAATGAAATACCATTTTCATAAATTTCACTCACCGATGGCAATCTGTCTGCGGAATCATATTCAAGGAAGCGATACATTTCATCTGAAAAAACTACAATATTCTTTTCGCGGGCCAGGCTAACAATTTGTTTTAAATCACCTGGAGTAATAGTTTCGCCTGTTGGATTATGTGGGAAATTTATTACAATAAGCTTTGTTTTATCACTAATTTGCTTGAATAAATCTTCCAACTTAAAACACATCTCTTCATTGGGTGTCCATTTCGATACTTTGCATTTATTGCTTATCGCAATTTCATACAAGGACTGATAACCGGGGAAAGTAGTGATGACATGATCTCCTTCATTGAGCAATGAATTCATTGCAATGTAAATTCCCTCTTCAGGAGTGCAAACCAGCATCTCCTCCGATGAAATATTAGGATAGAGTTTGGAAATTTCCTCTCGCAAAATTGGATTGCCCATCGAATCGGTATAAGCCAGCTTTAGCTCCTCCCATAGCCTGGAAGATTCTTCATGGGCCATGGATAGCAAATCTTTCATTGCCAAAGGCTCACAATCAGAACAACTTAGAAGAAAAGGAGTGTTAAACTCATATTGTGCAAAATACCGTTCAAGTTTAAAGGATTCTATCTTCATTACTTATTTTCCTATAGTTGTAATAAAATAGAAAAGTAATAAATCTTAGTATTTCTGGCAATTTATAATGCCACGAATAAAGGATTTCCGGATTTGAAACAAATTCGGAAGAGTGTGGTTCAATTTATCATTGAAATATCAAAAGTCTAAATCAGATTCACATCGGTTATTATTTCCAATAAGGCGGTTCCCTTATGCTTAAAAATCTGTTTCATTTTCTCTTCCAGTTCGGATGCCTTCTCAACCCTTATTCCTAAAGCACCACATCCATTTGCAAATGAAGTAAAATCAGGATTATGTAAATCGGTAGCAAATACTTCAAAACCGCCGGTACGTTGTTCTTTTGAAATTTTCCCCAATTCTGAATTATTCAATAGAATGAGTTTTATATTCATATTGTATTTCACTGAGGTGGACAATTCGGCCATATACTGTGCAAATCCACCATCTCCGGCCACTGCCACAATCGGACGTAATCCTTTTGTTGCAGCCCATGCACCCATGGCTGCTGGAAAAGCGAAGCCAATTGAACCCAGGTACCCTGACATAAGGAAACTTTGCTTTTTACATTCAAAATATCGACCCAGGGAATAGGCATTGTTCCCTACATCCACACATACAACAGCGTTTTGCGGAGCCAATCTGGATAAATTATCGAAAACTGCAATTGAACTCACTCCTTCATCCCTGTCTTCAAGCAATCTCTTCTTCTTTTCATCTCGCCAGATGTTCCAACGTATAGCAACTTCAGGCCGCTGATCCAGGGTTTTTACTGGATTCTTTAATGCATCCTTCAGGAGTTTAACTGAGACTGAAATTTCTCCCAACACCGGAACATCAATTGGATGAAACTTTGCGAGTGCCAGAGGGTCATAATCCACCTGTATGGTTGGTTTCTTTGAGGTAATACCGGTATGGTGGCTGAAGGAAGCACCCAGTACAATCAGCAAATCACATTCGTTCATGAAATACGAAGCCACGGGAGTGCCACTTCTCCCCAAGACACCTGCTGCAAGTGGATGTGTATCAGGAATCAAGCCCTTACCCTTAAAAGTAGTCAGTACAGGAGCATTGAGCATTTCAGCGAAGCTGGTTATGGCTTCCATATTAAATCGTGCCCCATGTCCAACAATGATTACTGGCCGTTTTGATTCATTTATTTTTTGGATGGCCTTTTCCAGGCTATCCTTTGGAGGAGCTATATGTAAATCTGGCATCCTTCCCTCTGAAGCTTGAGAGCTTGTTTCACCAGCAGGTATCTCCTGGATTTCATCCGGAAAAGTAAGATGTGAAACGTCTCTTTTTAATATGGAATGCTTAATAGCCAGGCTCATCAGTTCCGCATGTTGACTATCACGCTGAACACGATGGTTAAACTCTGCTACCGATTGAAAGGCCAGCACTGTATCCACCTCCTGGAAGTTTCCGGTGCCGACTACCTGGGTGGCAACCTGTCCAGTAAGTGCAAGTATGGGTGCCCGATCAACCTTAGCATCCCAAAGTCCGGTAAACATATTGGTTGCTCCTGGTCCGGCAATAGAAAAACAGGCAGCTGGTTTCCCGGTCAATTTACC
>JASJGS010000151.1:0-33446 GCA_033791445.1 Bacteroidales bacterium
TTTGGATCCAATTTCAGGAATTCTTCTTCAGTGAAAGGAGGTTCAACAGAAAATGTACGTAAAAGTTCAAAACTAAAATTCTCAAAATCTCCTACCTTATGGTACTGATCTGTAAGATTTTCTGAAACATCATACATCATGTTAGCAATGTCAACACTCAATCTTTCACCAAATAATGCATGCTTTCGTTTCTTATAGATTACTTCTCTCTGGGCATTCATTACATCATCATATTCCAAAAGGCGCTTTCTGATTCCAAAGTTGTTTTCCTCTACTTTTTTCTGTGCTCTCTCTATGGATTTAGAAATCATGGAGTGCTGAATCACCTCTCCTTCCTTTAATCCCATCCTGTCCATCAGCCCTGCAATTCTTTCAGTTCCAAACAAGCGCATCAGGTCATCTTCAAGAGAAACAAAGAACTGTGATGAACCAGGGTCTCCCTGGCGACCTGCCCTACCTCTCAACTGTCTGTCTACCCTTCTTGATTCATGTCTTTCCGTTCCAATAATCGCAAGCCCTCCAGCATCTTTCACTTCCTGTGGAAGTTTAATATCAGTTCCCCTACCTGCCATATTCGTAGCAATTGTAACCTGTCCTGGTTTTCCTGCCATGGCAACTATATCAGCTTCCCGTTGATGAAGCTTAGCATTAAGCACATTGTGATTAATACCTTTCATCTTCAACATTCTACTTAACAGCTCAGATATTTCAACCGATGTTGTTCCTACAAGGGATGGCCTGCCTTCATTTGTTAAGATAATAATTTCATCGATTACTGAATTGTACTTTTCACGTTTGGTTTTATAAACAAGGTCTTCCCTATCATCCCTTATGATTAGAACATTCGTAGGAATAACCACTACATCAAGCTTATAAATATTCCAGAGTTCACCAGCTTCGGTTTCAGCAGTACCGGTCATACCAGCCAACTTGTTATACATCCTGAAATAATTCTGTAAGGTAATAGTGGCAAAAGTTTGGGTTGCTGCCTCAACTTTTACATTCTCTTTAGCTTCTATAGCCTGGTGCAAACCATCGGAATACCGTCTCCCCTCCATTATCCTACCAGTTTGTTCATCTACAATCTTCACCTTATTATCCATTAGAACATACTCTACGTCTTTTTCAAATAAAGTATAAGCTTTGAATAACTGGTTCATAGTATGAACTCTCTCCGATTTTACGGCATAATCCTGTAGAATTTTATCCTTTTCTAAGAGTTTGTCACTATCATCCTTATTTGACTTCTCTAATTCAGCAATCTGGGCACCCACATCGGGAAGAACAAAAAAGCTTGCATCTTCAGTCGAGGTAGTTGTCATGTCCAATCCCTTCTCTGTAAGCTCAATGGAATTGTGCTGCTCGTCGATAATAAAATAAAGATCATCGGTAACTTTATGCATTTCCTTACTATTGTTCTGCATGTAAAAGTTTTCCGTTTTGTGCATAAGGGTTTTATTCCCCTCCTCACTAAGGAACTTAATAAGGGCATTGCTCTTTGGTAATCCCTTATGCGCTCTAAGAAGTAAAAGACCGCCTTCTTCTGTTTTTCCAGCAGCAATGGTTTTTCTGGCTTCAGCAAGGATCTGAGTTACCAATTTTCTCTGGGCACTCACCAGGGAAACAACTTTAGGCTTAAGAGCATCAAAATGTTGGGTATCTGTCTGCGAAGTTGGACCGGATATAATGAGTGGCGTTCTAGCATCATCAATCAGTACCGAGTCAACCTCATCCACAATTGAATAATTATGTTTCCGCTGTACCAGATCATTCGGGTTAATTGCCATGTTATCGCGCAAATAGTCAAACCCAAACTCATTGTTGGTTCCAAAAGTGATATCTGCATTGTATGCATTTCTCCTTTCCTGTGAGTTAGGTTGATGATTATCGATACAATCAACCGTAAGTCCATGAAACTGATAGATTGGCCCCATCCATTCCGCATCCCTTCGGGCCAGGTAATCATTGACGGTTACCAGGTGCACACCTTTGCCACCAAGTGCATTAAGGAATACAGGAAGAGTCGCAACCAGTGTTTTACCCTCACCCGTTGCCATTTCTGCAATTTTCCCTTCATGCAATACTACTCCACCTATTAGCTGTACATCATAATGCACCATATCCCAGGTAATGGTAGTCCCTCCTGCAGACCAGAAATTCTTGTAAATAGCATTATCACCTTTTATCTCTACAAAATCTTTTTTCGCAGCCAATTCCTTATCATAGTCATTGGCTTTCACAACAATATTTTCGTTTTCCTTAAACCGGCGAGCAGTATCTTTTATAATGGCAAAAGCTTTGGGTAGTGCTTCTGCTAAGACCTTATCAAGTTTATCATCAATTGCTTTCTCGAGTTTGTCAATGTCCTGGTAGGTCTTTTCTTTTTCATCCACAGTCAATTCATCTGACTCGGCCTTCTCCTTCATTTCTGCAAGAGTCTTCTGATCTTCTTTTATTCCATCCTGAATGAACTGTTTAAGCTCAGTTGAAGCTTCACGTAATTCATCATTCGAAAATAAAACTACTTTCTCATATTCTAGTTTGATCTTTTCTACGGCTGGTGTAACCTCCCTAATATCCCTAACAGATTTATCACCAAATATTTTCTTTGTAATTCCACTAATCAAGCTCATCACTTACATTTTTATTTCAGTCCGCAAAGGTACGCTTTTTAGAACATTTAATTATAGCCATATTTTAATTAGTTAAAGAATGGCACGATTCATGTGATGAATTCTAATATTGATTGGATTGGTGAATCAATTCAAAAACAGTATTTTCAATATTTTAAATAAATTAATTGTCTTTATCATACTGAAACTGTATCAATTGGAATAAGTACATTAAATTCTCTATCTATTTCTATTACATTAGAACATTATAATTCGTTGTAAATTAAATATCTTTGTAATGGGTAACACCAATTGAAAAATATAATTAGGGGTTAAACGGGTAACTCCCAAACAATTTTTATGACCAGGATTTTTATAAGAATATCGGCATTAGTCGTATATTTCTCTATTATTGCTACTAGCTATCCTGTCATGGCTCAGCCTTGGCTTAAGAAGCTTAACAATGATGGAGTAAACCTGGAAAACGAGCAGGATTTCAAGGAAATCCAGAAGGCTTTCAATGAATATTGGAAAGGTAAGGAGATTGAAAGAGGAAAGGGTTTCAAGCCTTTTAGTAGATGGGAATATATGATGCAATCCCGAACATTTGATGACATCAACCGGAGTGCTATCATGTGGGATGCTTATATGGAGAAATTAAAACCACGTGAAGAACTTACAGAAGGTGAATGGAATCTGATTGGTCCAAAGGTCCCTCCTGTTGATATTTCTACAGGTTATATTGTTGGTGCTGGTAGAATTGATTGCATAGAATTTCACCCTACAGATTCATTAATATTTTATATTGGTTCGCCAACCGGTGGGCTATGGAAGACTACGGATGGTGGTAATACATGGGTGACTTTAACAGACCAGCTGCCATCAATGGGTATTGCCGATATAGCTATTCATCCACAAAATCCTGACACAATTTTTATTGCCACAGGAGACAGAGATGCCGGTGACGTGTATTCAGCCGGTGTACTTAAGTCTACAGATGGAGGAATAAACTGGACTACCACAAGTTTGAGTTTTGCTCAGAGCCAGCAGAATATTGTAAACAGATTACTGATTAGACCTGATCAACCAGACACTCTTATTGCTGGAACAAATAATGGTATTTATCTTTTATCAGAGGCTGGGGCTTCCTCGATGAAAATTTTAGATGGGAATTTCAAGGATTTGGAATTTAAGCCTTTCGATCCATCAGTAATATATGCAGCTAGTTATAGCTATGGTTATTCATCCATTTATAGATCTTCTGATGGCGGGCTTACTTTTTCTGAATCTTTTACCGGCGTGGAAAATCTTGATATTAGACGAATCGAGATAGCTGTATCACCGGCAGAACCAGATTGGGTCTATGCTCTTTGTGTGGATAAAGAGAGTAGTGGTTTTTATGGTATTTATCGGTCTGTTGACTCAGGAGATAACTGGAGTAACTTTGGTACCACTTCTAAAAATCTTTTGGGAACAAACCCGAATGGAAATGATGATGGTGGCCAGGGATGGTATGACCTTGCTCTTGCAGTTTCTCCTGACAAAGCTACTGAAGTATATGTTGGCGGAATAAACATTTGGAAGTCCATTTCAACTGGTGGGGATTGGTTGCTTGTTTCTTTTGGGTATCCAGAATGGGGTGTTTCGAATGCACCTTATGTGCATGTAGACCAACATATTCTTGAATTTCATCCAATTACCCAAGAACTGTATTCAGGAAATGATGGAGGAATTTATAAAACAGGCGATCTGGGATCTAGCTGGACCGACCTTAGTTCTGGACTGGAAATCCTCCAAATCTACCGAATCGGAGCCTCTGCTTCAAATTCTGAACTAATCCTTATGGGCAGCCAGGATAATTCTTCAATCCGATTAAAGGATTCCAATTATGAGGTAATTTATGGTGGTGATGGAATGGAATGTATCGTTGATTATTCAGATTCCAATATAATATACGCTTCCAGCCAAAGGGGAAATATTGGAATTTCTAACGATGGTGGAGTTAGCTTCAATAGCATTCAACCCAATAGTGAGGATGAAGGGGGCTGGATAACTCCCTATATTTTACATCCCAACAACCCAGGTACAATCTTTGCTGGTTATGGTGATCTATACAAAAGTGATAACCGGGGAAATTCCTGGGCAAATATTACTTCAGGTATAACCAGCGGAAGTAAAATTAATGCTATTGCTATAGCACCCTCCAATACATCCTATATGTATATGGCCACCAGGTCATTAATATGGAGAACTACAAATAATGGGGAAGTTTGGGAAAACATTAAAACGGACTACCACAGGGAATTATCACATATATTGCTGTTTCACAATACGATCCGAGGAAAATATGGGTCACCCTTTCTAATTATTCTTCTAGTAAGGAAAGAAACAAAGTGTTTACTTCAGATGATGCTGGAAATACCTGGGTTAATTATTCAAAAGGCCTTCCTGACCTGCCAGCAAACTGTATAGTATTTGAAGAGAATAGCAATTCAGCTCTATATGTTGGAACTGACCTGGGTGTTTATTATCGAAACCGAGATATGGATTCCTGGGTCGATTTCAGTGAAGGTCTTCCAAATGTAATAATTAATGAGCTTGAGATATTTTATCCAGATTTTATAATAAGAGCAGGAACATATGGTAGAGGACTCTGGGAAAGTAAGCTTTATTCTGCAGGCATAAGCCCTCTTTTTGCAGAATTTTCAACAGACAAGTACAGCGTTTGTGTGGAAGGTGAAGTGAAATTGATAAATCATTCTACATCCACAACAGATAGTATTGCATGGTTTTTTGATGCTGATGCAGTTACACAATTTTCCAGTAATAAGGATACTGCGTTCGTGCGTTTTGGCCAGGAAGGGGATAAAAATATTACCTTAATTGCTTATAAGAATGCAGATGCCGATACATTAAGCCGAGCTGCCTATATTTCAGTTAATATGGATCTGGATTTTTCAGTATTCTCAAGTTCTGGAGATTATTTTTGGAGGGGAGACACAACACTATTATATGCTATTGGAGCAGAATCCTATGAATGGTATCCTGAGATTTTCCTTAGTACTACAAATGGAGATCAGGTTTCAGCATTTCCGAATACAAACACTACAATTTATGTTACTGGAACTGAAGGACAGTGCAGCCTTACCGATTCTATTAAAATTGAGGTTAATCAAAACAATCTTGTAAGGTATGCCCTGCCTCTTGACCTTGGTGAGAATGGGCCGTATATAAATTTTGGTGCCTCCATCGAATTGGGAGAACCACATCCACCGCTTGAAGATTGTAATTCACAAACCGACTGGTGCGACGAATTTGGTGATGGACTAAATGTGCTGGCCAATTCAGTTTGGTTTACTTTTCAGGGGACAGCCACAGGTAATATTTCTATTGATTCAAGGGGTTTTGATAATCAGATTGCAGTGTACGATTCTCCCCACCCAGATAGCATTTTAGTTGGCAATTATTCCCTCCTTGCAGCCAATGATGATTACAATGGGACTGAGTTTAATTATTCTGCTGCCATCACCCACATTAGCAACCTCCAATCGGGAAAAATATATTGGGTTCAGGTTGATGGATCAGGGGGAAATGATGAAGGTGAATTTTACTTATACTTATACAATAATCCTCTGGATATTCCTGAAATTGAAAGGCCCGAGGAATTAAATCATTTTAACATCTTCCCAAATCCAAGTTCTGGAGACTTTTCCATTTCTATAAACTCAATCAAATTTGAAAATGCCCAGATTCAGGTTTATAGCTTGCAAGGGAAAATAGTCTATTCAAAAAACATTAATTTATCAGGTGCAAATCAGGAACTTCAAATATCCCTGGATAATAATGCTACCGGATTATATCTGGTAAAACTATCTTCTGAAAGCTGGACAGAAACTCGGAAAATCTTAATTGAGTAGTTCTAATATATTTATCACCTCTTCGATGTTATTTTAAAGGTTCCTCAAGCCCGATTTATTTCACAATTAACAACATAATAGGGTAATATTTGTGAAATCCTCAGACTTTTAAATATTTTTACACCTATAATGCAGCGTTATTAAATTCTTTGCGTCATTAAGATGAAAAATGAGTAATCAGGAAGAAGCCTATAAAAACCTGAATCAGGATGTGATTGATGGTTGTATCGGAGGCGATCAGAAGGCTCAGTTCAAATTATACAAGCTTTATTATAGAAGCATGTATAATACAAGTCTTAGAATTGTAAATGATTACACAGAGGCGGAAGATATAATGCAGGAATCATTCCTGGCTGCTTTTGAAAAGATAAAAACATATAGTGGAAAAGTAAGTTTTGGATCCTGGTTAAAAAAAATTGTTGTAAATAAATCGCTTGATGCGCTAAGAAAAAAAAGAATTGAAATTGTTGAACTAAACGACCAGAGTACTCAAATTGAATTAGAAAAAGAAGTTAATGAAGTTGAAATCCAATATCATGTTGAAAAAGTAAAGGAAGCAATGGAAAAGTTACCCGATGGATATAGAGTAGTTCTTTCACTATACCTTTTTGAGGGGTACGATCACGATGAAATATCCGGAATAATGGGGATCAATAGTTCAACTTCCAGATCACAATTTGCCAGGGCAAAACAACGACTTCTTAAAAACATTGAACAAGCTTAACAGCTATTAAATATAAAATGAAGGATTTAAAAAAATATATAAGCGAACATAAAGATCATTTTGAGGTGGAACCTTTGGAGGGGCACTTCGACAGATTTAAGGGTTTGCTGGAGCAACAAACAAGGGTGAGGAAAATATCTATTCTTCCACAATTGCTGAAGGTTGCCGCTATAATAGTCTTGGTAGTACTATCATCCCTCTGGACATATGATAAAGTTTTTAATAATGAGAAAGATACGGGTCTTGCTCTTGGAGACATATCCCCTGAGTACCACGAAGTAGAAGAGTTTTTTGTCCAGCAGGTAAGTTTCAAATATAACCAGATAGAAAATTCAGAAATTCTTTCTGATGGTACCCAAAAGGCGATGATCATGAAAGAGCTCTCAGAAATGGACTCAATTTATAATTCCATGAAGAAGGATCTTAAAACAAGTCCGCATGATGAACGTGTGATAAATGCCATGATCGAACATTACCAGGTTAAACTGGAAATAATGACAAATCTACTAGAACAATTGCAAGAAATTAGTATAAATAATAAACAGACAGGCCATGAAAACAATGAAATTTAGATTTTTAATCGTGTTTCTACTAATCTTTAGTAGTGCTGCATATATTTATGCAGCAGAGATTACCAAATCTCTACACAAGGAGTTTAAGGTAAGTGAAAACTCCGTCCTGGTTCTTAAAAACAAATACGGAAAAGTGGATGTTCAGAATTGGGAAAACAACCAGGTGGTAATTGATGTAAAGATCCGGGTGGAACATCCCAGTAAAGAAACTGCGCAAAAACTACTTGATTATTTAAATGTAGAATTCTCTGAATCTGGTAATGAACTAAAAGCCATTACTGTTATTAATGAAAGGTTTTCAAAGGGAAACAAATGGGGGAATAACAAAGAGTTTAGTATTGACTATACAGTAAAAATGCCTAAGAATCTAGACATTAACCTTACAAATAAGTATGGAGATACATTTATTGATGAACTAACCGGACATGCGATAATTGATATAAAGTATGGAAATATGCAGGCCAATAAAATCCTCAGAGATGATACAAAACCGCTTTCTTCAATAATCTTAGGTTATTCTAAGGCAGTAGTGGATGAAATAAATTGGATGAAAGTAGTAATGAAATACTCTAAGCTTGAGATTGAAACCAGCAGAGCACTTGTGATTGAAAGCAAGTATTCAAAAGTTTATATCGATGAAGCCAGTTCAATTGTCTCAGAATCGAAGTATGATACCTATAAAATTGGAAAAACTGAAAATTTTGTAATTACCGGGGCATATTCAGGTTATACTCTTGATTATATTGGCAAGAAATTATATTTGGATACAAAATATACAGGTACTACTGTAGAAAAAATGCCTACTACTTTTGAGGAAATTGAAATTCAAAATGGATATGGTGGAATAAAGATTGGAATTGTTTCAGGGGCAAATTATACTCTTAAGGGAGAAGCAAGGTATGCAAACATATCCTTCCCCTCAGGAGGTAAAATGAACAGAATACAGGGGAACACTACTTCATCCTACGAAGGAACAGTGGGCTCTGAATCTAATCCAAAAGCAAAAGTTACTATAAATACTAGTTATGGAAGTGTAAAACTAGATTACTAGAGTTATTAAAATAGGGAGAATTTTAAAGAGGCTTTCGGGCCTCTTTTTCTTTTGAAGAAAGAAGTGTACCATCCAAATATGATTTAGATCGTACTACAAACCAAGGATTCAACAAATCAGGTTTATTATATACTAAATCTGTATTATCTGTTTTCAGAACACTTCCTCCAGACTCAGTTACAATCACATGTCCGGCAGCTATATCCCACTCCATGGTTGGTCCCATCCTTGGGTATATTTCTGCATTGCCTTCTGCAACCAGACAAAGTTTTAATGAACTACCTGCAGCAACCGTTTTTACTTTGCCATACCTTTCATCCAGGCCATCTATAAATAACTTTGTTTCGGGTGAAATATGTGAACGGCTGGCAACCACTCTAAGTTGACTACCTTGAGTAAAGGCAGGTAGCTTAACTGCTGCCTTCATAAGATCATCAAATGATGTTTCAGCATTAATATTACCAGGCTTTAAAATCTTAAAGGAACCAGTATCCTGTAAAGCAAAATATAATACATCAAAAACAGGTAAATATATTACACCCATTACAGGAATTCCCTTTTCAATAAGAGCAATATTCACTGTAAATTCATCATTCCTTTTTATAAACTCTTTGGTTCCATCAAGAGGATCCACCAACCAGTATCTCTCCCACTCCTTTCTTTCTTCCCAGTTAATGCCCTGGGATTCTTCACTCAAAACAGGTATTTCACTGCTTTTTAACCCCTTTACTATTATATTATGTGATTTCATATCAGCCAATGTAAGGGGTGACTGATCAGTTTTTTCTTCTACCTGGAAATCTTCCTTTGAATACACTTTTAGGATTTCATTCCCAGCAATAATTGATAATTCTATAGCTTGAACTATTAACTTAGGAAAGGAAATTATTTGCCTGGTCATTTTTTAGTCTTAAAGGTACATTAACCACAGGATGGTAACTGCAACAAACATGTATATGACTGTTAAAGGAAATCCAAGCTTGAAAAAATCTTTAAATGAATATCCCCCAGGGCCATATACCATCAAATTTGTCTGGTAACCTATGGGAGTGATGAAATTTGCAGCTGCAGCATAAGCAACAGTTAGAATAAAAGGTTTGGGGTCAAGACCAAGCTTCAATGACATGCTTACAGCAATAGGGAAAATAATAGCGACTGCAGCCTTCCCTGTTATGTAAGATCCTAATGTAGAAGTAATTATAAAAATACCAAGAAGTAAACCATATTTCCCCAGGGGAGTAAATACCGAAATAAAGAAATTCGCTAATAAAGGAGCAACTCCTGATTTTATCATGGCTATTCCCAGAGCCAATGACATAACAATAATTAACCCAAGATTATAGTCAATACTCCGTGAAAGATCTTTTGGATTTGTAAGTTTGAGAATGAAGGAAGCTAAAAGCAAGGTAATTATCCCCATAAATAAAGTAATTACCTTTAAGGCTGCCAGGAGAATTGCTAACAATAATCCTCCAAATAGTATTACAATCTTATAGGTTTCAATTTTTTCAAATTGCTTTATTTGAGATATCAAATAAAAGTCTTGTGTTAGCTTAATCCGGTTTCTAAAATCTGATCCGGCATACAGCAACAAAACATCACCAGCCTTTAATTCAACATCCCTGAGCTTTCCACTAATTCGTTCCTCGTTTCTGTGAATAGAAATGACTGCAGCATCAAACCTCCTTCTAAAGTTAATATCTTTCAAACATTTACCCATAAAATATGAATTGTGGGAAATTACCACCTCAACTACTTCAGTATGTTTCTGCCTGTGCAACATTCCAACAGAAGGTATAGTAAGTCCTGATCCAGAATCCATAAGGTTTGCTATGGGAGATTTATCCCCGGCGAATACCAATAAATCGCCTTGTTCAATTAGTACATCATTTGATACTACGAAAATAACTTTATTCTGTCTGTGTATCTCAATTAAATACAAGCCCGTTAAATCACGCAATCCTGATTCAGCTATAGTTTTCCCAATTAAGTTTGAACTTTTCGTAACCTGGGTTTCTACCAGGAAAGTTCTTTCACTACCTGGAATATCCTTTGAATAACTCTGATAATCAGGCAATAACTTATTCCCAAAGAAATAAATGTAAAAAATCCCTATACATACCATGGGTACGCCAACATAAACAAAGTCAAAAATATTTAGGGGCTTCAAGCCTTGAATAATCTCCTGATCAACAACCAAACCGTTCACTATCAAGTTTGTAGAAGTACCTATCAAGGTAGCACATCCACCTAGAATTGCTGCAAAGGAAAGCGGCATTAATAATTTGGAAGGTGATACTTTATTTTTTTGAGACCATGAATTCACATAGGGCATCATCACTGCAACCAGAGGAGTATTATTCAGAAATGCGGAAAGTCCGGCTACCACAAACATCATTCTCCTTAAAAACTTGGGATAAGATTTTACTCCCTCAAAAATTTTACCAAAAATCAATTCAGTAACGGCTGTATTTCTTATAATATCACCCACCAGTAATAGCATAATTATCAGCATTACCTGCTCATTGGCAAAACCACTTAAGATTTCTGATGGAGTTAATACTCCAAAAATTCCAAGTACTACAATTCCAATCAAAAATGTTAAGGCAGGTCCAAAAAGCTCTCTGTAAAGCGATATTAGGATGAATATCACAACCAGAATTACCAATACAAGATCAAGTGAAATGCCCCCGAATACCATAAATTTATAAGATCTTATGCCTTTTGGCAAAATTCAAAAATAAGAAAATATTGGACTTATCTACCAATAGTTAATGAGCTACAATAATTTCCAATTATTCCAAGCCAAAAAAAATCTACACAATGGAATAATTAACTACAAATACCTACTTCGGTCAAATATCTTTATTAGAACCTATTTTTAAAAGGTAGAAATGTCATAAAATCAGCATGATGGACTATATATGCTTCGGTTGTTCTTTTAACCATATCACCTTCACCTGCATGTGCTGCAATTATATGGCAAACAGCAGGAGGGACTTTACATTCTTCAGCTAGCGAAACGCCTGAGAATGGATGTCTTAAGTATTTCCCATATGAACCTTGAAAAGTCTTCCCATCAGGCCCTTTTTCGTATTCAAGAAGTTTTCCAACATCGGCAAGAATAGCTCCTGAGATCAATACATCCATATCCACCGGAAGGTCATCCTTGAAAAACTGATTCATTTTGATCCCACTATCTCTTGAAATGTGCACTACTGCTCTTTTATGGGTCATAAAGCTAACCTTTAAATCAGGTCCTGCCAACAGGGTAAAAGGAATTTCATTCAAATCGCTGGCTGATAGGACACTTCTTTCCAGCGCCAGTGCCCATGTGTTTGCTGTTTTTTCCCTAAGATAAATATCCTGAATCCAATCCAGTTCAGGCCAAAGTTCATTTACTTCTTTTAGCATTGCAAATAATTTATTATCATTACTACAAGTTCTGTATAATAGCATCAGCCATCTGTTTGGTTGTGGCAGCTCCATTTGCAATAGCATCATGAGAGCCTTTCATCTTCTTCATATCGTAAGTTTGCACTTCCCCCTCCAAAATAACTTTAGCAACAGAGGATCTGATTCTTTTTGCAATTTCATTCTCATCAATAAAATCAAGCATCATACAGGCAGATTCAATCATAGCCACCGGATTTACAATTGACTCTGTATACTCAGCATACTTAGGCGCAGACCCATGAGTAGGCTCAAATATACCTATTCCCTCATCATTAAATTGAGCACTGCAGGCAAAACCCAGGCCACCAATTAACCCGGCAAATCCGTCTGAAACAATATCCCCAAACATATTACCAGCAACTATTACACCGTAATTTTCAGGATTCTTGGTCAACCACATCATTTGAGCATCAATATTGGTATTCCATAATTCAATACCTGAAAAGTCACTTGCCTGTATTTCTTTTGCCAGACGATACATCATTCCGGAGGTTTCCCTAATAACATTTGGTTTCTCACAAAGTGTAACAGACTTATAACCATATTTTTGAGCATATTCAAAAGCAGCTCTGAGGATTCTCTCTGTGGCATGTCGAGTAAAAATCCGTGTAGATACAGATATTTCATTCTTTGGCACATGCCCAAAATTCTTTTCAAATTTCGGATGAGTTAACAGTGCCTCATAGACATCTTTTGGTGGATCAGACCATTCTACCCCACCATACAATCCCTCCGTATTCTGGCGAAAAATAACCACATCAACAAAAGGTTCTTCAATTTCATCACCTATCCCTCTTCTAATAAAGTTTAAAGGATTGCCTTTATAAGTTCTGCAAGGCCTGGTACAGATATCCAGTTTGAAATGCTGTCTTAGTCCTACAATCGGACTGGAGTATACAAGCTTATCCCCCTGAAATTCCGGTGCCAGTTCATCTACAGCCTCCTCTTTTGGCTTGGATGTTATAGCTCCAAACAAGGCCACTTTATGCTCCCGGATAAGATCTATCGTCCTTTGAGGCAATGGATTGCCTTCGGTACACCAGTATTCCCATCCAATATCACCTTCAACATAATTGGCTTCAAAACCGGCACTTTCAAGCACTCTAATTGTTTCTTCCAAAACAACCCTGCCAATTCCATCACCAGGCATCGTTACAATGGTTCTTTTTGACATAATTACTTCAATTTTTTTAGATTTAGCAACGAAGTAAAAATAATATAATTTCCTAATTTGAAAACTGTAATTCTTCATGTTTAATAAACATAGTTTTCTTTGCACTGAGTTAGTTTTTACTAATTTTGCCTCAATATATATTTTGTTGCAATTATGGAAAGCTTTAACATATTAAACGACCACCCAATCTGGCCATATTTCTTAGAAATCTGTAAAATTCCCAGGCCCTCAGGAAAAGAAGAAGTTATTATTGGCTACCTGATAGAGTTTGCTAGAAGTCATAAGCTGGAGTATAAACTGGACGAAGTAGGGAACTTATTGATATTTAAGCAAGCAACTGTTGGTAAGGAAAAGATGAAGAAAGTGGTTCTTCAAAGTCACGTCGACATGGTTTGTGAGAAGAATGTTGGGACTATTCATAATTTTGAGACTGATCCAATAGAACCCTGGGTAAATGGTGAATGGATAAAAGCTAAGGGCACTACCCTGGGAGCCGATGATGCCATTGGAGTTGCTGCTCAACTTCAAATTCTTGCCTCAACGGATATTGAACATGGGCCCATTGAATGTCTGTTTACAATTGATGAAGAAAGTGGTATGACAGGAGCCAAAGAGATTAAAAAAGGCTTTATGAAAGGAGAAATCCTCCTCAATCTTGACTCTGAAGATGAGGGAGAACTGTTTATAGGTTGTGCCGGAGGAGTAGATACTGTGGCTAACTACAATTTTGAACCAGCCGAAATACCTAAATCAACCATAGCCTACAAGGTTATGGTAAACGGCCTAGTTGGTGGGCACTCGGGGGATGAAATCCATAAAGGACTTGGTAATTCAATAAAAATTCTCAACAGGTTTTTATGGGAAGCAAGCATTAAGTATGATATTCGAGTACATTGCATAGGTGGAGGAAATCTAAGAAATGCAATTCCAAGGGAGGCCTGGTCAGTTTTTGTGATAACAAAAGATCAAGCAGCGGAGCTCAAAAAATTTCATTCAGAATTCTATCAGATCATAGGAAAGGAATATGCCATTACTGAACCAAACATAGGGTTCAGCATTGAAGAATTCAGTCGTCCTGATTATGTATTGGATAAAAAATTCCAGGATGGTTTACTTGATTCTTTGTATACCTGTCCTCATGGTGCTTTATCTATGAGTCAGGAAATACCTGGATTGGTGGAAACTTCTACCAACCTGGCATCGATCAAGTTTAATGATAAAAGCATTGAAATTACAACAAGTCAGAGAAGTTCTGTTGAGAGTGCTAAGATTGATGTTTCACAGATGGTTGAAAGCAGTTTTAAGTTATCAGGGGCTTCTGTGGAGCACTCAGGCAGTTACCCTGGATGGACACCCAATACAAATTCAAGAATTCTTGAAATATCAGCATCTGCTTATAAAAGATTATTCGAAACAGAACCCAAAGTCAAAGCAATTCATGCAGGACTTGAGTGTGGATTATTTCTAGAAAAATATCCTCAACTGGACATGATTTCATTTGGCCCAACAATTCGAGGTGCACATTCTCCTGATGAAAAATTAAATATAGAAAGTACCTATAAGTTCTGGGATTTATTGGTAGAGATTTTGAGGAACATCCCAAATAAAACCTAGAAAATCGAATACATTCTGTTTTTCAGTCCTCGATAGGAGCAAAATCCTCTTTATTCACTCCGCATATAGGACAACTCCAGTCATCTGGGATATCTTCAAAAGCAGTGCCAGGTGCTATTCCTGAATCGGGATCACCTATTTCGGGTTCATAAATATATCCGCAAACAGTACATTGAAATTTTCGCATTCTTCTTAATCTAAAATTAATTATGTTGTTTAATTTTTCACTTTCCTAATTGCATCTAAAAGGGTTCCATCAACCCATTTTACCACAGAAACTATCTGATCTTCAAATTCAGCTTTTTCAGGAACTCCACAAATCTTTTCTGCCATTTCTTTCAACTCCTGCAAAGTTATAATAGGCAAACCTGAGTTTTTTACTGCCTCTAGAAGATCTTTCCGCTTAGGATTGATAGCAATCCCTCGTTCAGTAACTACTACATCAATGAGCTCACCCGGTCCACATAGAGTAGTTACTTCATCCACAATTACCGGAATTCTGTCTCTGAAAAGCGGTACTGGCAGAATAACAGTTTTTGAGAATAAGCAGTTTTGCCAACCCCCAATTCCGTGGAGCAGGTAGCCATCAGAATGAGTTACAACATTTGCATTAAAGTTCACATCTATTTCTGTAGCTCCAAGGATAACTACATCAACCATGCCTGCAAAATTCCCCTTTCCGTGGTAATTATATGATGTGAACGGGCTTGACCATACATGCGCAGAATTTTCTGACATAGACCGTACCCCATCGAGATCAAAAGTCTGGCCATCTAAAATGTAATCAATAAGTCCCTCCTTGAGCATGGAAACCAGGTATTTATTACTTCCACCTCGGGCAAACCTGGCCTTTATTCCCTTCTTTTTCATAATTTCTCTGAAATATTCACCTACTGCAAGGGAAGTTCCACCTGCTCCAGACTGAAAAGAAAATCCATCTTTTATTATACCTGCTGCTTCACAGAATTTTGCAGTCAGTTCGGCCATAAAAAGACGATCAGGACTTTTAGTAATTTGAGTTGTTCCAGAAATAATTTTGTCAGGCTCGCCTAGTTTTTCTACCTCCACGGTATAGTCTATAAAGTTCCCCTGTATTTGCCAGGGAATGCATGGAAAGGGCACCATATTATCTGTAACGACAATGACTTTTTCTGCATACTGTGAGTCTGCCAGTGCAAATCCCAACAAACCTGTTGCGGAGGGCCCATAAAGTCCGTTTGCATTACCAAATGAATCCGAACAAGCAGCTCCAATAACAGCAATATCAATTTTTATTTCTCCATCCTGTATAGCCTGGTATCTTCCGCCATGTGACCTCAGCACCCCTACACCCTTCATTTTCCCCTCTGAAGTATATCTCCCCAATGGTCCATTCATACTTCCTTCAATATGATGAATAGTACCATCTTCCAGATACTGGATTAAATGTTCGTGACATGGGAAAGAGGCAGACGGAAACCAAACAAGATTCTGAACACCCAATTCCTTAGCAATATCAAAAATTTGATTGGCCAATAAATCACCATTCCGAAAATGATGATGGGATGAAATACACATTCCGTCCTGAAGGCCTGCCTTTATCAATGCAGCTTTCAGGTCAGTCACCTGCTTATTTCCATTTGAAGGAAAATCTGAGCAGGAAACTATTGGTGGGCCATATTTATTTCCAGAAGGTTTATATTTCCCGACTCCCTGAAATGGAACCTGTTCTTTTCCATTTACCTCCGTAGGGACAAATCTTCCAGCAGCATTTTCAATTAATTGAGGCATATTTATATAGACTTGTTTATTAAATAAGGTTTACGATTCAAATTCTTCCCTCCAATCCTTTGAAATAATATCCAGATCAGTTGCTAATTGGATGGTTTTCATAGCTCTTTTAACCACAGGTGCATCAATCATTTTAGTGCCCAGTGACACCACTCCTAATCCTTTTTCTTTGGCTTTTTCAAAAGCATGCACAATTTTCATAGCTTTTAATATTTCCTTTTCTGCTGGTGCATATCCCTCATGTATAACAGGCACCTGTCGCGGATGAATACAACCCATACCTTCAAAACCCAATGATTTTGAAACTTGAATTGCTTTTCGAAGACCATCAAGATCAGCAACATCAGAAAAAACAGAATCAATTGGCTGTATTCCTGCAGCTTTACACGCATTTACCAGACGAGAGCGAGCATAAAGAGACTCTTCACCTCCAAGGGTGCGACCTACTCCGATATCCGCTGTATAGTCCTCCAACCCTATGGCCATGGCTACTACATTAGCTGATGATTTTGCTATGTCATACACCTCCTCTACTCCCAATGCACTTTCAATAATTGGCATCAAGTAAATTGGTCCAGGGACCTCTACTTTTATTTCCTTCTTTATCCTTTCAATCTTTTCTTCAAGTTGCCTGACCTGCTCAGGTCCTTCACATTTAGGAATCAAGATCAGTTGAACATTATGAGGTATAATAAACTTTAAATCATCAAGTCCCAATGGAAGTTGATTAATTCGAACCATCCTTTCCGCACCCATAAAATCAATTTGTCGAAGGGCATTACGGATCAAATATTGAGCCTCTCCCTTTTTCTCGAGTGAAACGGAATCTTCCAGGTCAAGAATTACACCATTGGGTTGATGAATACCAGCATTTAGCATTAAACTTGGAGTATTCCCGGGCAAATACAGCCTTGAAAACCGAAACCTGTCGCGAGTTGTTGAATACTTATTTTCTTCGATAAACTCAGGTAGAAACTCTTTAGTTGATTTAAATCCCTTCTTAATTGCATATTCCAGACGGGCAGCAATTACAAATGCCAAAGCTCCGCTATCTTCCACTTTTACCTTGGCATCTTCTATTCCAAAAAAGCTCAATTCATCAGCTATCAGATTCTTGATAGACTTCCCATACATTGAGTTTACTTTGGATTTCAGTTCAATCTGAATACCCCCGGATGAGTTAATATCTAAAGTAATCTTGCAGTCCGAGCGAATACCAGGTCCGGCATTTCCAATTAAAATTGTATTTTCCATTTAGTAATGTTGAATAAAGAAAAGTTAATACAAATCAACAAAATTGAAATAAATTTAAAGCTCCAATTCTATCTAAGACTCATTTTTATTCTCACAGAATTCCATAAGAACACCAAATGTAGACGCTGGATGTAAAAACCCAATATCCAACCCTTCTGCACCTTTTCTTGCTGTTTTGTCAATCAATCTGACACCCTTGATTTCAACATCTTGCAGAGACTTATTAATTTCATCTACAGCAAATGCAATATGATGTATCCCTTCTCCTCTTTTTTCAATAAACTTAGCCACCGGGCTTTCGGGACTAGTTGCTTCCAACAATTCAATCTTTGTTTCACCAATCTTGAAAAAAGCTGTTCTTACTTTTTGATCTTCAATCTCCTCAATAGAATAACAGGATAAACCCAGTATTTCTTCATAAAAGGGTATAGATGTTTCAAGGTTTTTTACGGCAATACCAATATGTTCGATATGTGATAAATTCATTCTTTTAAAAATTTGTAAATACAGACAAATGTATCCAAATATAGTCATTTACTGTTATGATTAATATCAATAAATATTCAAATTTAATTCTCAATAAAACTCTATAAATATCATTATTTATTTGTGATAATTTCAACATAAAAAGCTCTAACTATATGAAACTCAATACAGATTTTTCGCTAATAAAAATAACTATACCAAATCTGATCTCACAAATTGTTCAAAATAACTGCTACTTCCAAAGCAAAAGGTGAGATATATCACCCTTTTCAGGAAATATATGTCATTAATATGCCAGAACCAATATATAATGTATAACCTACATTTACAACCAGTTGAAGAATAACAACCTGACTAAAACTAGAATTTTGAGTGTTTATTTTGCACCTGTTGAGTAGTTTCAGCAGACATAAATAACCATCTCCAAGAACATCTAAGATGATAAGAATCACCTACTTACTATGGTTTATATCATCAAAAATCAGGTACCAAAAAGTAGTTTAGCGCGTAATTTAGTTGCAGGAAATTAATGGTTCATTAAAGTTACGATTTAATAAAACCACCGAAAAATAATGGAATTAAAGATTAAAGATATTTTTTTTACATGTAAAGGTGATGTAAATCATCCTTTTATGGAAAGTGATGTTATTCATCAAACTGTATCTTTTTCACATGTTTTACGATACACATTTAATCTTGAAACTAACCAAAACTAGTATATGATGTAAGCAGCTCAATATATTTTAAACCCTAAATTATTAGTTATGAAACCAAATCAAGTAAAATTTAAGTTTGCAAATTCGCTGACAGATAAAGAACTGGAATTTCTAGAAAAAATGCTTGAAAAAGGAGGACCGGGCGAAGAAGATTATGTCCGTTTTGCCAATATGGTATCTTCATTTGATGAGGATGCCATTAATGATATGAGGAATGTATTACACCCACTTTTAAGAAATATAAATACTACACAGGGATATGCATTTTCAAAACCCTTTGGTTATGCCGGCGACTTCTTAATGATTGAAAAAATCTATACAAACAAAATATCAACAGATCCCATGTATAAGAAATGGGATATTTGGTGGCAAAAATCACATGCTGCTACTGCAGTAAGAAACAGAAAAACGTATTTTATTAACTTGATGACAGAATTAGAACAAAAATCTATTCATGCAAAAAGAGTTTTGATTCTTGGATCAGGCCCTGCAACTGATGTAAACGAATATTTAAAGAAAAACCCGAACTGTAAAATTAGTTTTGATTTGATAGATTTGGACGAGAATGCAATAGCCTACGCTAAAGGAAAAAATCATGAATTTGAAGATAAACTAAACTTTGTCAGGATCAATGTATTAAGATTTAACACCCACAAACGGTATGACTTAATTTGGAGTGCTGGTTTATTTGATTATTTCAAAGAAAAACACTTTATTTACTTATTGAAAAAATACTTGAAATTACTGAATGAAAGAGGAGAACTGGTCGTTGGGAATTTCTCTGACAAAAACCCTACACGGGTGCTTCAGGAGGCATTTTCAGCTTGGCATCTTAATTATCGGTCAGAATATGAATTATTAAAAATAGCTAGTGAAGCAGGACTAAATCAAGGGGATGTAATGATAGAGAAGGAACCTTTAGGCGTAAATTTATTCATGCGAGTAAAACTTAGAAACGAAAATCACGTACATTCTAAAAGAACAGTTCCTGAATTCAAGGATTATTCGAATAATTGATAATATTATTACCCGCGATGCGGGATTATGAAGATTAGTAAGGTAAATAACTTTAAGAAAGTATTTGGTTTTGGTTCTGTATTGGCTTCAGCTGATGAGTTGAAGCTAAAGTCAATCAATATTGCTTTCAGTAAGGAGCATGCACATCTTGAAAAAGAGTTCCTCAGAGAATACGCTGTAAAATCACAGGGAGCTTTCAGGTTTGCTATGATTCTTGCATTGATTTTTTATGATTTATTTGCAATCCTTGATAAAAGTACGGTCCCGGATATTTACCAACAAATCTGGATTATTAGATTTGGCATTGTTACCCCTGTATTAATTATCGCATTCTTCTTTTCGTTCAATAAGCTTTTCCTCAAATTCGGGCAAATAACTATAGCACTGGTCTGGTTTATCACTGGGGGTGGCATCATATACATGAACATTATAATGTCCGGTGTAGGTATTTACTCCTATTATGCAGGACTAATGCTTATTTTCTTTTTTGGATATACTTTTGTTCGTGCAAGATTTCTAAATTCAGTTCTCATTGGCTGGGTTCTTTTCCTGGGATATATGCTTACCTCCTATTTTTATACCGATTTATCTGCAAACCATCTGAAAATTACCGGAGCTTTCTTTTTAAGTGCAAACTTAATTGGGATGTTTATTAATTATACCCTGGAGGTGAATGCACGTAGAGATTTCTTTATGAGGAAATTGGTTGCCATAGAGCAGGAAAAGGTTGTTGCCGCCAATGAATCTTTGGAAAAAAGAGTAGTTGATCGTACTACCCAATTAACAAAAACAAACCGGGAACTTAATAAAGAAATAAAAAGGCGTCTGCAATACGAAGAAGAGAGAAACAAACTTGAATCCCAATTATTCCAGATGCAGAAAATGGAAACCATCGGTACCCTGGCTGGTGGTATAGCTCATGATTTTAATAATATTCTTACTCCCATTTTGGGATATACAGAAATGGCCCTTGAGGAATTGGATGAAGAAAACTCGCTTCGATACGATGTTGAACAAATTAACAATGCTGCCCTGAGAGCAAAAGATCTTGTTCAACAAATACTAACTTTTAGCCGACAGGTTGATGTGGAGAAGAAACCAATCTATCTCGATAAAGTAATTCGCGAAGTTCTAGGCCTCATAAAGGCATCTTTTCCAGCAAACATTGAAATAATTCTTGATCTTGATGCAAATTGCGGGACAGTGATGGCTGATGGTACACAGATACACCAGGTAATAATGAATCTCTGTACCAATGCTTCTCATGCTATGATGGAAACTGGAGGGACCCTGAAAGTGAATCTTTCTACCGTAAAAGCTGATAGAGAAACTGTAAGAAAAACACCTAAACTAAAACTTGGAACCTATGTTTGTGTTTCTGTAACGGATTCAGGACATGGAATGGACAAGCAAACCTTGGGTAGGATTTTTGAACCCTTCTTTACTAAAAAGGAGGTAGGTTCTGGTTCTGGGCTTGGATTATCAGTTGTACATGGAATTGTGAATAGTTTTGATGGAGCGATCACTGTTGAAAGTGAGCCAAACAAAGGGGCAACTTTTAAAGTATTTCTTCCTCAACATGGTGAAGGACAAGATTCCAGTCAGAAGGTAGGCGAACAGAATACTAAAGGTAGAGAGCATATTATATTCATTGACGATGAAGAGGAAATTACTTTTATGGGCAAAAGAATGCTTGAAGGCCTCGGATATACTGTCAACATACACACCAAAAGTATTGAAGCACTAAAAGACTTTACTACAGATCCTGATAGATATGATCTTATTGTTACAGATCAGACAATGCCATATATGCTTGGAACGGATCTGATTGAAAAATTCAAAGAAATCAGGCCTGATATTAGAGCAATTATAATTACAGGTTTCGGAGATTCGATTACTGAGGAGGTGGCAAAGGATAAGGGCATAGATGCTATTGTAATTAAACCGCTTATATTAAGTAAATTTGGTACTCTAATAAGGAAGATATTAGATAAAAAAGTAACTAAAAAAACGCAATAATGGCTAGAATTCTTGTGATTGATGATGAGCAGTACATTCTGCTAATGCTTAAGAAGATGCTTGAAAAAGCAGGTTATGATGTTGATATTGCAATTAATGGTGAAGAAGGCCTCAGGTATTATGAAAAATACCCTGCTGACCTAATAATTACGGATATTGTAATGCCTGAAAAAGAAGGGCTGGAAACAATCAGGGAATTGAAAAATCATAACCCAGACATAAAAATAATTGCCATATCTGGAGGTGGGCGAATTGATGCAAAAGAATACCTTGAGTCTGCCCGACTCTTTGGTGCTTCCAAAGTTTTCAGTAAACCCTTTGCCCAGGGTGAAATTGTTAATGCTGTTCAGGAACTTCTCACCGAAGCAGAAGTCTAAGGAATAAAATAATAACCACTGTCTTTTCAAAGATCTATCACCTCTTTATACCTGAAGCAGGAGGTTTCATGATCATTTACCAGGCCAGCAGCTTGCATATATGCATAGCAGGTTGTGGAACCAACAAAACTAAATCCACGCTTTTTTAAATTTTTACTCATTTCATCCGATTCTGCCGATGTAGCTGGAATACTGTCCATGCTTTCTCTTGCATTAACGATTGTTTCTGCATTTACAAATGACCATATATATTTATCAAAAGATCCAAACTCATCTTGAATAACCATAAAAGCCTGGGCATTCTTAATTGTAGCATTTATCTTCATTTTATTACGAATAATCCCAGGATTCCCTAAAAGCTCATCAATTTTTCCACTACCATATTCTGAGATAGTTCTATAATCAAAATCATCAAAAGCCTTTCTGAAATTATTTCGTTTTTTCAGAACAGTCAGCCAACTTAAACCAGCTTGAAAGGTATCCAAAACGATAAATTCGAAATGTTTCCTATCATCATGGACTGGTACTCCCCATTCTGAATCATGATATGCTATTTCAAGTGAGTGCTTCGACCAGGCACAACGATTCTTCTCCATATTGCTTAAATTCTTATCTAGTATAATTAATCGATACTAATATATTTCTCTTCACTTTCTTCTATTTACCTTTAACACTTTGAACTCAATTCGGCGGTTCATCGCTCTGCCCTCCTCAGATTCATTATCAGCTATAGCCTGGGTTTCCCCAAATCCTATATAGCTTAACCGTGTCTTATTAATAGAATAGCTAATTAAATATTGATATACTGACATGGCTCTTTTTTCAGAAAGTACCTGATTGTATTCAGGAGTTCCAACATTGTCAGTATAACCCTGGATTTCAATTTCCAGGTTACCATTTGTCTTTAAAAATTCAACAAGTCTATCCAGTTCTACAATGCTTTCCTGCAAGAGCTCATAGGAATCATATTCAAAGAAGATATTTCTCAGCACCTCCTTCTCACCAACTCGTATTGGATGCAATGGCACATCCATAAGGTATGGATCGGACAACTCAGTTACCCCTTTAAGGGCAAAATTTTGTGAATAAAACAGGTATCCTACATGGGAAACATTAAGCGCATAGTTTTTATCTGTAGGAAGGCAAACAAGGAATTCCCCATTATTATCTGAAAAAGCTTGCATTGTAGTTTCCTTGCTATCCAAATCTATAAGTTTAAAAGTTGCAGATAGAGCTTTACCCGATTTCGAATCATAAACCTTTCCTTTAAAATAAGAGACAGGTTCGGGTCTTATCTCCCTATAAAGGGCAAATTCAAATATATCCTTACCAGTAGTATCCCCAACAGCGGATGAATAGTAGGCTTTGTCTCCTTCAGAGTTAACCACCATACCTGTTTCATCAGACCAGGTATTAATTGGGTAACCCAGATTCTTCGGTTCCGTCCAAATACTATCCTTCCCAAACCTGGACACGAAAAGATCATACCCTCCCATCCCTATCCAACCATCAGAAGAGAAGTATAAGGTTTGATTATCCCTGTGAATAAATGGAGACATTTCATTTTCCGGACTATTAATCTCTTCACCCAAATTAATCGGTTCCCCCCATGTTCCATTCTGTTGCTGGATACTCTTCCATATATCCAATTTCCCAATTCCTCCTGCCCGATTACTAACAAAATACAAGGTTTTTCCATCGGAAGAAATAGATGGTTGCGCCTCCCAGGCCCCAGAATTAACTGGCTTACCCAGGTTCTCAGGAAATGACCAGGTTCCTCTAAGTTTAGACGACATATAAAGATCACAACGACCAAATCCATCCGGGCGATTACAGGATGTATAATACATAAAATGGCCATCGGCAGAAAGAGATTGAGCTCCTTCATTTCTATCTGTATTAATAGGAGGACCAAGGTCTTTAGCTTTCGACCAGAAACCATTTTCATTATAACTTATATAAAAATTCTCTGCTTTTTTTCCTGTTGATTTATATCCAGGTATAGAAACCGGTTCCAGGCGAGTAATAACCAGAGTCTGGTTATCCGCTGTTATAGATGGCCAGTATTCATCGTTTGTAGAATTTATTTGGGGACCTAAATTAACTGGGTTAAACTCAACTGGAATTTCCATCGCCTTCAGGGCAAATTCGCAGATATCGATATTCCTTTTCGCCTTCTGATTCAGGGATTCTACACTAACATCCATGGAAAGAAATTTTTGTAGGTAGTTTTTCGCCTCCTTGTAATTACCTCTCAATACCATCAATCGGCCTATATTATAATACGCACTTGGAAAAAAATTCTCGTCGATGCGAATTACATTTTTATATGACTCTATTGCTGTAGAATAATCCTTAATATCCGTATAAATTTCTGACTTTAACAAGTAAGCTTCCAAAAAATCAGAATCTTTTTCTATGGCAGCATCCACCTCTCTCTTTGCACCTTCATAATCCATGAGTCTATAGTTACTCAGAGCTGAATTATAGTTACTAATCGCTTTTTTGGAATTTGAATGTAGTTGTGAAAAAGCCGAAACCCCAATAGCAATGGCAAAAAAGGTAGACAACACCAGGTATTTAGAAATACTTTTATTCATTTTAATATTTAAGGTATCTTCATAAACTTATGAGCCTGCAGCGAGATACTCCATTTGGGATTTTTCTTTACGTATTCAATCACCCGAGGAATTATTTTATCGTACTGGCTCCATTCAGGTTGAAGAAATAGCCTACAGTTCTCCCCCACTTTTTTCGAATTTTCTTCAGCCCATGAAAAATCTCTTACAGTTTGAATAATCACCTTTAATTCATCTGCACTTTCAAAGTTCTTTTTAGTTGGTGGATTATTCTTTTTGGGTGATAGACAAATCCAATCCCAGCTACCACTTTTTTGGTATGCTCCTGAAGTTTCCAGGAAAGTCATTAAACCCTCAGATTTCAGTATATCACAAAACATATCTAAATTATACGAGAGAGGCTCTCCGCCAGTTACAACCACCGAATCTGAACCAGAGGATAATATAGTATTAAGAATATCACTTATGTCCACCAGTTTATGCAGATTTGGATTCCAGGAAAACTTTGTATCACACCAGCTACAGCCTATATCACAACCACCTATCCTGACAAAGAAAGCGGGTTTACCAGTATGAAAACCCTCTCCTTGAATTGTGTAAAAGGATTCAACAATAGGAAGTTTCTCCCCTTTCTCCAGGGAATCGTATTCAGTGGTTTTCTTGGCTATCATACTTGAATATTCTACGGCAAATTTAGTAATTTTAAAGTCGATTCTATAAGAAATCTAAACACTGACCGAAATGAGAGTAAAATTATTAACTGTTTCTTTAATCACGATACTTACTATAACATCATGCAATAATAAAAAGAATGTATGGATTGCTACAGCACCAGCTGGTAGTCAATATTGCAACATCGATCCCAGTGGAATAACAGTTATTCCTAATGGCCGTTTAATAAATCCTATAGGAAAATCCTATGTAATTGCTCCTCATCCTTTTGGACTTACTCTAAGCCAGGATGGATCCATAGCAGTAACAGCAAACTCAGGAACCTCTCCACTTTCAATAACTATCATCAAAGAACTTGATTCCTTAAAACCAAAAATTATGCAGGTTCCTCCTGGCTCCGGTACGGATGAAGGTGTATTGGCTTCAGTATTTATGGGCCTTGCAATCTCTCCTGACAATCAAACAGTTTATGTTTCTGGTGGTCAGGAGAATAAAATATTCAAGTTCGATCCAAATACAGGAAATTCAAAAGGTCACATTGATTGTTCTGTCATGGCAGATGATACCGCCTATATCAAGGGTTATATTGGAGATTTAATTATTAGTAAAGATGGTAGACGAATCTATGGAGTTGACCAGGTAAATTTCCGAATGATTGTTATTGACACCGAAAAAAGCAAACTTTTACACTCCATTCCTGTTGGGCGGTATCCTTTTGGAATTGCTCTTTCCCCAGACGAAAAAAGAGCATATGTAGCCAATGTTGGAATGTTTGAATATAGTCCCATTGAGGGCATTGATCACCAGGATTTAGAAAAAACTGCTCCTGCCCTTCCACCTTTTGCCTATTTATCAGAGGAACAGGAAAAGGGAATTTTTACTGATACAATGAAAGTTCCAGGCCTTGGGAACCCGAATGTTCCTGAATCTTTTTCAGTCTGGACAATTGATTTGAGTAATTCGAAAAAGCCTACTGTTATAGCAAAGGTCAAAACGGGAGTATTAGTGGGTCAAATGGTTGAAGGTATTCCAGCTATTGGAGGAGCCAGTCCAAATTCTGTTGTAGCGACCTCACAATATGTTTTTGTTAGCAATGGCAATAACGATAATATTTCAGTTATCAATGTTGAAACAGATACCGTTGAGCACACTATTCATCTTGATTTAGATAATCGAATTGATCACCTGAGAGGTAAAATCCCATTTGGGCTAGCTCTGTCTCCAGATAACAAGACCCTGTATGTTGCTGAATCAGGAATAAATGCAGTAGCCGTAATTGATGTCCCAAGTTTGAAAATTGTAGGCCATATTCCAACTGGTTGGTTTCCTTCGAAGTTAAAAGTTAGTCCCGATGGAAGACAATTAATAGTAACCAATGCAAAAGGATATGGAAGTGGCAGAAATGCAGGCAGGGATTTCTATGTTGGACCAGAAGGCACCTATATCGGAAGCTTAATGAAAGGAACCTTACAGATAATTGATATACCTTCCAGATCAGATCTGAAGGATCTTACAAACCAGGTAGTGAATAACAATTTTTATTTCATACTTTCAGATGACCCGTCATTGGGAGAACGCACCCATAACCCTGTCCCATTGTTTCCTGGAGAAAAAGAATCTCCTATAAAATACCTTGTATTTATTTCAAAAGAAAATCGAACCTACGATGAAGTTTTTGGCCAGATTGAAAAAGGCAAAGGAGAAGCGGGTTTGGCCCGATATGGTTACAATTCAAGCTTCTCCAATAGAAAGGGAACTGATTTTATAGAGAATGCTGATGTAATGGTAAATCATCTAAATCTGGCAAGAAAATTTGCCATAGCTGATAACTTCTATGTTGATTCAGATGTGTCTGCTGATGGTCATAGGTGGCTGGTAAATACTTATCCAAATGAATGGGTTGAAACGAATGTCCCAGCTAGTTATGGTGGAAATCGAAGCTTCTCAAAGGTGGAGGGTACTCGTGGTGCTCTTGGTTTCCGTGGAGCTTCCGGAGCCATCTATCCAGAAGACTATAATGAAGCTGGCTCACTTTGGGATCATCTTGAGAGAAATCAAGTTGAATTTTACAATTTTGGTTTTTCTGTTATGTTTGAACCATCTTCTTATGACGTAGAATATAAAAATACAGGAATGCGCCATCTATACAATTACCCGGTTCCTACCCCAATTTTCACTCGGACATCCAGCACATATCCAACCTACAACATGGCTATTCCAGATCAATATAGAGTAGATATGTTTATGAAAGAGTTTAATGAAAAATGGTCAGAACCAGATCAAGAGCTACCCTCGCTGCTAACTCTTATAGTACCTAATGATCATGGTGCCGATGATCGGCCGGAACAGGGTTATCCTTTTAGAGAAAGCTATATGGCTGACAATGACCTGGCAGTGGGTAGAATCGTAGAATTTCTATCCCACACAAAATATTGGAAGAATATGGCTATAATCATTACAGAAGATGATGCCCAAAACGGAGTTGACCACATCGACGCTCACAGGAGTATTTTAATGCTTATTTCTCCCTGGGCTAAAAAGGATTATGTAAGCCATGTTCATTATAGCTTTGGAAGTATCTTTAAGACTTTCTGGAATATTCTTGGATTGCCATACTTAAATCAATATGACGCTGGAGCCAATGATCTGGGTGACTTCTTTACTGACACACCTGATTTTACTCCATATTCCGCCCTTCCTGTAGATAAAAGAATATTTGATCCACAAAAAGCCCTTGATCCATTAGACGAAGAATTCGATTGGAAAAGCCTGGAAGAAAGTCCTGGAATAGATAACATCGATGATATGCTTAAAGATAGCAAGGAACAAGACAGGTACAGGCTTGAGAACAGGGAGAAGAAAAAGCAGACAAGAAAATAAGCTTTACTAATAATAACACTTTTTCTATCTTTGAGGCTGTTAATATATTTACTTTACCCTAATTTATAATCTAAAAAATAATCACATTTATAAATATTATACAAGAATAACCAAGTGATGAAAAGACGAACATGCTTTCTATTTTTATTGATATTCCTATCAGGAATGTTTCTTTCAAATGCACAGAACGAACTATCAAATGATCCTTTGCCACAGGATTCGAAGGTAATTACCGGAGAACTTAAAAACGGTTTGAAGTACTATATCCGCCAGAATAAGAAACCAGAGAAAAGAGTTGAGTTCAGGCTGGTAATAAATGCTGGTTCTATTTTAGAAAACGATAACCAGCAGGGTCTTGCCCATTTTGTTGAACATATGGCTTTCAATGGATCAAAAAACTTTACGAAAAATGAGCTGGTCAGTTTTCTTGAAAAGTCAGGTGTAACTTTTGGAGCTGACCTGAATGCTTATACCAGCTTTGATGAGACTGTCTATATGTTTCAAATGCCCTCAGACAAAGTAGGTCTCATGGATTCTTCATTTATGGTGTTGGAAGATTGGGCAAGCAAGCTTTTGTTTGAGGATGAAGAAATTGATAAAGAGAGAGGTGTTATTCATGAAGAATGGAGACTGGGTCTGGGTGCACAGGACAGGATGCAGAAAAAATTTCTTCCTGTACTCTTGAAAGGTTCTCATTACGCAGAAAGATTGCCAATTGGGAAGATGAGTGTTATTGATTCATGCGAATATGATGTGTTAAGAGATTTTTATCATGACTGGTACCGCCCTAACCTCATGGCAGTTATAGTTGTTGGAGATATTGATCCAGTATATGCAGAGAAGAAAATAAAAGAACATTTTAAGAAAATTAAAGGGCCCAAAAAAGAACGGGAGAGAAAGGAATACGACCTACCGAATAATGAAAAACCCCTTGTAGCCATCGCATCAGATAAAGAAGCTACTTCAAACCTGGTTGCTATCTTATACAAACATGATAAACAGCCTCTTATAACTGCATCTGATTACCGTCATTCAATATTGACAAATCTCTATTCAATGATGCTAAATGCACGGTTTTTTGAATTTAGTCAAAAACCTGAATCCCCAATGCTTTATGCCAGCGCTTATTATGGAGAATTCCTGGTAAAATCTAAAGATGCATGGCAAACTATGGCAGTCCCAAAAGAAAATAAGAATGAGCAAACTTTATCACTGCTTATTAAAGAAAACGAACGTGTAAAACAATTTGGATTTACTGAGGGGGAATTTGAAAGGCAAAAAGCTGAATTGATGAGTATGTATGAGAAAGCCCTGGAAGAAAAGGATAAAACAGAATCTAATAACTATGTGCAGGAGTATATTTCTCATTTCTTGCACAAAGAAGCATTCCCGGGAATAGAATATGAGTACAATCTGGTAAAATCGTTTTTAACCCAGGTAAAACTTGAAGAAGTCAATGCTTTGGCTGGAGAATTTGTATCAGACAACAATCTTGTTGTCCTTCTAACCGGACCAGATAAAGAAGGAAACGTAATTCCGGAAGAAAAAGATTTGCTTAAAACTGTTGCATTTGCAAGGAAATCAAGATTAAAACCTTATGTGGATAAGACGATCAATGCAAACCTAATTGACAAAGAACTGGCAGGAGGAACAATTGAAAGCAAAACTATTAATGAAGAGTTTGATTATAGTGAAATTCAGTTGGATAATGGAGTAAAAGTGGTTTTAAAATCAACTAACTTTAAGAATGATGAAATTTTAATGACCGCATTTAGTGAAGGTGGAACATCTGTTGTGACTGATGATGAGTACTTTTCAGCCAGTCTTGCTTCTGCTATTATCTCCCAAAGTGGAGTAGGTCCGTTTAATAATGTAGACTTATCGAAATATTTGACGGGAAAAGTTGTGCAGGTAGTTCCAAACATCTCTACACTAACACAAGGAATTAATGGTTCATCGAGCAAAAAGGATTTTGAAACGATGCTGCAACTGACATACCTCTATTTTACCGAGCCCAGGAAAGATCAGGAGGCGTTCGATGCTTTCAAATCCAAGCTTGTAAATCAGTTTAAGTTTTTATTGTCAAATCCACAGGTCGTTTTTTATGACACACTGTATAAACTGGCCACAGGCAATGATCCTAGAACCATAGTCATACCCTCTGAAAAGGAAATTAATAACATAAGCCTGGATAAAGCCTATGAGTTTTACAGTGATCGTTTTTCAGATGCAGAAGGATTCAATTTTTTCTTTGTTGGAAATTTTGATATTGACAGCATTACTCCACTTATTAAAACTTACCTGGGTAGCCTACCGGCAACAAACAGGCCTGATAAATGGGAAAACGTTAACCCCGAATTTCCGGACGGAATTACAAAAGCTACAGTATATAAAGGTACAGAACCCAAAAGCTCAGTTGCAATTTTACTGGATAATGAATTTGAGTGGACAAGAACAAACCGTTTAGAGCTTTCCATTCTTATGAATATTTTGGAGATTGGACTCAGAGAAAGCATGAGAGAAGACCAAGGTGGAGTTTATGGTGTTGGAGTAAACTATGATATATCAAAATATCCCGAGTCTGATTTTAGCATTACTGTAAATTGGGGCTGCAGCCCAGAAAATGTAGATACTTTGGTAAATACTGTGTTTAATGAAATGATGGCTCTTCAAACAAATGGACCAAAGGAGATTAACTTACAGAAAGCAAAAGAAACCATGATCCGGGATCTAGAATCGAATGTATTGAAAAACTCATACTGGCGAGCCGTACTGAAAAATACCTACTATTACAATGAGAGGATATATGATATGGAAGAATTGAAAGAGCTTATTGCAAAAGTTAGTTTAGAGGATATTCACCAGTCAGCAATTAAATACTTTGATCTGGATAATTATCTGAAAGTTATTTTAATGCCAGAAGAAGCTGTATCAGAGTAAATAGGAATTTCTCTCATACTGGATTAAATCAAAAAGTCACTTTATAAAAAATAGAGTGACTTTTTTCTAAGTTAAAAATTCATTAAGGACTTACTTACCAATTTCCTCCATTATCTTTGAATGGGAAAAATAATAGATCCTCTGTGAGTAGGAAGGAGACCTTTCTGAAGAGACTAGAATAGAATCATTTCCCATAAAAAGAACTCCCTCAGTCTGAGCATCACGGAACGAAGGATATTCTACTCTGGTTACCTTACCCGCAAAAAAATCCTTTCCTTCAAAATCTTCAAATATCCATAAGAATGGGTCGAAGTTCGAATAACCGCAAAGTACTAGCTTTTTGCCGTCCTTACTTAAATCAGCACCAGTTATGAGGCCATTTGCATTAAAAGTATCCAGAAGTTTTGCTTCATACGATCCTGGCTCTTTGGGTATACTATACATGCGGGTTTTATTTGTAAACCAATCCTTGGTAAAGAGTACCAGGCTATCACCAAAACTAATAATAGCCTCACAATCGAATCGGCTTCTTCTTTTAGTTCGGTAAAAAATCTTTTGATCAGGGTAGTTGAAATAAATGGTTTCGGATTTAGCTTCCTCTTTTCCAGCCTTAAGGGATTTCTTTTTGACCTTATAGACCTTTAAATCAATTCGATTTCCCTTATTATTACCCACATCAGCAATATAAATAAACTCTTTATCTGAGGCCAGTGCCTCCCAATCATGATTTTTGGCCTTCTTAATTCCTATTTTTCGCTTAATCTTACCCGTATTTTTATTCAGCGCATAAATAAAATTTCCACCTCCACTATCATTAATGGTCCAAATAAGGCTATCAAACTCAGCAAGGCCAGAGGTTTCTCTAATTTTTTTTGATAATTTCTCTATAAGAATATCAGGTGTATTTGTTACTTCCTTATAATCAGAAGAAATAATAACCTGTTCCTGCTCCTTCTGGGGGCCCTGACAAGAGATTAGAATAGATAAAAAAAGTATAAAATTTAACACAACAATTGCGTAATGAATAAAATTGTTTCTCTGAAAAAGTACTTGGAAATTATTTATCTTTCTTAAAACCATAATACTTCATAATCTTCTCAAAAAGATCCGTATTTTCATAAAATCCTGAGAATTCTTCAGATCCAGGGCCAAATGCATAGACAGGTACCATAACACTAGAATGGCTAGTGGTCCCATAGACTGCCTTCACAGTTCCTTCCTTAAAATCACCTCCAACAATAACCATTCCTCCCGTCTCATGATCAGCGGTAATTACTACCAGTGTATTACCATCTTTTTCAGCAAAATCAAGTGCTTCTTTTATAGCATTGTCAAAATCGATAACCTCGGATACTACATCATCAGTGCTATTCGCATGCGCACCCCAATCGATTTGAGAACCCTCTACCATAAGGAAAAAACCTTTTTTATTCTTGTTCAAGATCTGGATGGCTGTTGAAGTAGCTTCTGGAAGCATATCTCCCCGACCTTCCAGATATGAGGGACAATGATCAGCTGCAGCAAAACCTGCCAGTTTACCACTTTTTACTTTGTTAATCTGATCCATATTAAACAAAACCTGGTACCCATTTTCCTTAAGTTGTTCAACCAGGTTG
>JASJGS010000152.1:0-6909 GCA_033791445.1 Bacteroidales bacterium
ACTACAGCATTGTAGTTCCGGGTCCAGACGCTTCTCTGCAGTTTTCATCTGTGGGTTTTATTACCGATGTCATTAAGGTCGGTAGTCAATCTGTTATTGATCTTGTGATGCAACCTGATGTTTCTTCACTGGATGAAGTTGTGGTAACTGCTTATGCAACCCAGGTGAAGAAAGACCTTACCGGGTCTGTTGGTGTTGTGAATAGCGAGGAATTGAATGCAATGCCCCAGAGTAATGTTACTCAGCAACTTCAGGGACGAGTAGCCGGTGTAGTTGTTACACAGGACTCAAGACCTGGTCAGGGTGGAAAAGTAAGAATCAGGGGTATGGGTTCCTTCCAGAACAACAACCCTTTGTATGTTGTAGATGGTGTGCCAACTACTGACATCGCTACTTTAAATCCTGATGATGTGGAATCCATGTCTGTACTAAAAGATGCTGGAGCCGCTTCCATATACGGATCAAGAGCTTCCAATGGTGTAATTCTGGTAACTACCAAAAAAGGTCAGCGATCAGGTATAAATGTTGGCTTCAATATGTACATTGGTTCTCAGAATCCTGGTAGTGGCCCGGACAATATGTTAAATACACAGGAATATGCTGATCTGCAATGGTTGGTTTATGCAAATGATGGTACTTCTGAAACACATCCAATATATGGCCCTTCAAGTGGTTCACCAACAATACCAACCTGGGGTGCCGATACCAAATGGTTTGACGAAGTAACAAGCAGTGCCATGATTCAGAATTACGATCTTTCCCTTTCAGGTGGAAATGAAAATTCTAAGTTTTATGCCAGCTTCGGCTATTTCGATCAGGATGGTACAACTCTAAACAACTGGTACAAACGTTTTAGTGGTCGTTTCAACTCCGAATTTAAAATTAAAGACAGGGTTACCATAGGAGAAAATATTAATATCACACATCGTTCTGATAATGGAACAACTCCAAATGGTGAAGAAGGTGGAGCTATAATGATGGCAGTTTATCGTCAGCAGCCTATTATTCCTGTGGTTTGGAATTCAGGTACCTATGTCGGGTCATCTCATGTATTTGAGAATGGCGATTGGGGTGGTACAGGAATTGCACCACGTTTAGGTAATGCTCAAAACTGGGTAGCCGACAGAACCCGTCAAAAAGACAACGGCTGGCAGGACCTCAGAATATTGGGTAATATATTTGCAGATGTGAAGATTATTGAGGGCTTAAATTTTAGAACCTCTTTTGGTGGATCTATCAATAACTGGTATACTAAAAATTGGAATGGTAAGCAATATGAGAATTCTGAAAACTCAACCACATCAACCTATCAGGAACAAGGTGGCTTGGGAGGAAACTGGACCTGGACTAACACCTTAACTTTTAACAGGGCCTTTGGCCAGAACAACATAATGGCCGTTGCCGGTTATGAAGCAACAAAAACTGATCTTGGTCGAGGTGTAAATGCCCAGGGTGCTGGATATTTCTCTGAAAACTTTTCTTATAGAACGGTAAGTACAGCCGCTAATTTACAGGGAGGTGGTTCATGGTTTGAGACACCACGTACACTGGTATCTCAGTTTATAAGAGCAGATTATAACTACGCTAGTAAATATTACCTGAGTGCTACCGTACGGAGAGATGGTTCTTCGGTATTTGGGTCAGATTTTAGATATGGTGTTTTCCCATCTGTTTCTGCGGGTTGGAGAATAAGTGATGAAGGGTTCATGTCTGGAGTCAATTTTATTTCCGATTTAAAGATCAGAGGTGGTTGGGGAACCATGGGGAACCAGTTGCCTGTATCACCTAACAACCAGTATGACTTATATGGTGGTTCACCGAATCAGTCATTCTATGACTTAAATGGTGCCATGAATTCTTCTGTTGAAGGTTTCCGTGCCACCAGGATTGGAAACGTTAACACGCAATGGGAGACCAATACAACTGTTAACGTAGGTTTCGATGCGACCTTATTCGATCGGAAATTGGAGATTCTATTTGACTGGTATTCCAAGGAAAATACAGACCTTCTCTTTAATCCTGAATTACCAGGTCATTATGGATCAGGAGCTGTACCTTATTTAAATGTGGGCTCCATGATGAATAGAGGTGTTGACCTGGCTATAACCTATCGTCAGATTTGGTCTGATTGGAGGTTTGAGATCACAGGGCAGTTTACTACGGTTAAAAATGAAATCCTAAAGATTGCTGATTTATATGATTACTTTGATTCAGGTGGATCCAGGATAGGTGCATTCAATAGAAATGAGGTTGGACACGCTATGGGTGAGTTCTTCGGATACAATGTTACCAACTTGTTCCAGGATGCTGGTGAAGTATCTTCAGCCCCTGTTCAGGACGGTGCAGAACCCGGTTTCTTCAGGTATGAAAATGTGGAACAGACTGCAAATGGCGATGGCGATCAGGTGATTAATCCCGATGACAGAACATACATTGGTAATCCAAATCCTGATTTTACATATGGCCTCAACCTGGTTCTTGGTTATAAAGGCTTTGATCTAACTGCATTCTTCTATGGTTCTTATGGAAATGATATTTTCAACTACAACAAGTATTGGATAGATTTCTGGCCTTCATTCCAGGGACAGAAGAGCACAGAGCTGTTGAACAATAGCTGGACTACTACCAATACTGGAGCCACTACACCAAAAGCTTCCAATACATCTAACTTCTCTACCAATACTCAATCATCTAGCTATTATGTAGAGGATGGATCATTCTTCAGGCTCAAAAACCTACAGATTGGTTATACCTTCAACAAGGCTATTCTCGGAAATGTTTTTCAAAGTGCGAGAGTATATGTTCAGGGTACAAACTTATTCACCATTACAAAGTATTCTGGTTTAGATCCTGAATTGGCCAGTTTCATTGATACTGTCCAGGGTGTAGATGAAGGAAACCTTCCTGCGGTAAAACAGTACCTGTTTGGCGTGAGTCTTTCGTTCTAATTTTTTAAAATAATAAAATTATAATAGAGATATGAAAAGAACAAAGTATTTAATAGCAATTGCGTTCATTGCAGTTTTCGTTTTATCGAATTCCTGTAAGGAAAGCTTTTTGGAAATCACTCCAAATGGATCATTGGGTCAATCTGTATTGACCTCTTATGATGGGGTAGATAAACTTCTTGTAGGATGCTACGCGATGGTAGACGGTGTTTCAGCCCAGTTCGGCTGGGAATCAACCTCTTCCGGATGGGTATTTGGTAGTATTCGGGGAATGGATGCAAATAAAGGTACTGATGCTGGTGACCAACCTGACATAAATCCGATTCAGACTTTTTCTGAAACCTCTACGAATCCATACCTGAATATAAAATGGAGGGCTGCCTACGAAGGTATTTCTCGTTGTAATAAAACCATTTCAGTTGCAAACCAGGCATTGGAATCTGGTAATATAACAGATACGGAAGCCACGAATTTTATTACTCAGGCAAGAGCCCTTCGTGGCTTTTATCATCTTGAGTTATGGAGATTATTTGTTAATCCTTCCACACAGATTGGTATTGCGTACGTGGATGAAACAACTGTACTTACAGAAGTAACCAATACTGAAGATGTAAGAGCACAAATTATTGCTGATTTAACAGCAGGTACAGCTCTTCCTCTTGATATGGGCCAGGTAGGTCGTTTTAATAAAACAGTAAGCCAGGTGCTTTTAGCCAAAGCTCAGATGAATATGTATGGTGACTATACTGCTGCCTTAACATTGTTAAGTGATGTAGAAACCAATGGTACTAATCCTGCGGGCCAAAAGGCGGCTCTGGAACCTCTCTATGGTGATATTTTTAATACCATCTATAGGAACAGTGTTGAGTCTATTTATACAGTGCAATATTCAGTGAATGACAATTCTGGCGGAAATAATGGTGGTGCTGGTGAAGTGTTGAATTTCCCTTATAAGGGAGGTGCATCACCTGGTGGCTGTTGTGGATTCTTTTCACCCACCCAGGATTTTGTAAACTCATTCCGTACCGATGCCAATGGACTACCCTTCCTTGATACCTATAATGATGCGCCGGTGACCAATGACCAGGGATTAACTCCTGAAGACCCTTTCACAGAGTATACAGGTCAGCTTGACCCACGTCTTGACTGGACTGTAGGTAGAAGAGGTATTCCATACCTGGATTGGGGAGATCATACCGGATCTGATTGGATTCGCGATCAATCTTATGCCGGACCTTACAACGGTAAGAAGCAGGTGTATATGAAATCCCAGGAAGGAACACTTACTGAAGTAGGTAACTGGACATCTGGTTATACCGCCAACGGTTATAGACTGATAAGATTTGCTGATGCACTTTTATTAAAAGCTGAATGTGAAGCTATGCTTGGTGTAGATGATATGGGCTTTGCTGAAGTAAATGCAGTTCGTAACCGCGCTGCCAACCCGGCTGGATATGTTTATGAGGCTGACCTTACAACTCCTGCTGCTGATTACTTTGTGGCTCCCTACACCTCATTTCCTAACCAGGCCTTTGCAATACAAGCTGTAAAGTTTGAAAGAAAACTTGAATTAGGACAGGAAGGTCACAGGTATTATGATCTGCAACGTTGGGGCGATGTTGTGACAGAGCTAACAAAGGTTCTTACCTACGAGAAAACTAATGAGTGGGGAACAAGCCTATATGGTAATGCCACAGTAGGTCCTGAGGATGCATTTGTACCAGTACCTCAGCGTCAGATTGACCTGATGAATGGTAATTTTGTTCAGAATAGATAAGCATAATTATTTATTAATATATATAGTGGGCTTCTTGAAAAAGAAGCTCACTTTTTTTTATTTGTACTTTTTAGTACTAGTCGTAATAATAACTTTTGTTTAAAGCTGAATGTGAAGCTTTTTTGGGTATCGATGATTTGGGACTGAAGGAAGTAAATGTGGTTCGGAATAGGGCTGCTAATCCTGATGGTTTTGTAAAAGAAAACGACCAAATAACGAATGCTGCTAATTATGTGATATCACACTATGCTTCATTTCCTGACCAGGACTTCGCAATATCCGCTGTAAAATTTGAAAGAAAACTTGAGCTGGGACAAGAGGGCCACCGTTACTATGATTTGCAGCGTTGGGGGGATGTGCAATCAGAACTTAATCGTATTCTCAACTATGAAAAGACTATGGATTGGGTTTCTTCCCTCTATGGAAATACCATAGTTAGGCCTGAGGATGTTAACTTTCCCATTCCACAAAGGCAAATTGACCTGAGCAATGGCAATCTGGTCCAGAATAGCTAGGTTTTATTAAAAAAATGCCCTTTTTTTTGTTTCTTTAAACTCCATTTAATTTCATGTTAATTTTAAAAAATGAAAAATTATTTTCTTTTAATCCTTTCCGTTGCTCTGTATTCTTGCTCGGAGAAACCCAGGTTTGAATTATTGAAGTCAAGTCACACCGGAGTAAATTTTAATAATGCTGTATTTGAGACAGATAGTGTTCATGTAATAAACTTTGAATACATATACAATGGCGCCGGAGTGGGCATAGCTGATCTCAACAATGACGGACTGCAGGATGTAATTTTTACTGCAAATCAGGTGGCTCCTGAGGTATATTTGAATAATGGCAATTTTAAGTTTGAAGATATTTCAAGCAATTTTACAGACCTGGCCAATGGCCAGTGGTATAGTGGAGTCACTTTCATAGACATCAATAACGATGGATGGAAAGATGTCTATTTCACATGTACCAACTCTAAGAATTCTGTTGAAAACAAAAATAGGTTTTATATAAACCAGGGCATACAAAGCGATGGCCAATTATTATTTGAAGAAATGGCAGAGAAATATGGCATAGCAGATGATAGCTATACAGTTCATGCTGCATTCTTTGATTATGATCTGGATGGAGATTTAGACCTGTATTTATTAAACAATTTTGTTACTGACAGGCTTACCGCCAGCTACCGGCCCAAAATTACCGATGGAAGTGCCATTAGTAATGACGACCTGTATCGCAACAACAACGATGGTACTTTCACAAATGTAACCTTAGAAGCAGGGATACGGTTTGAAGGATTTGGACTGGGCCTGGCTATGGGAGATGTAAATAAAGATGGTTACCCTGACATTTATGTGTCTAATGACTTTATATCCAATGATTTATTATATATAAATCAAACCGATGGTAGCTTTAAGAATGAGATTGCGACCTATATGTCGTATCAAACAAAATCTTCCATGGGCAATGATATGGCTGATATCAATAATGACGGAAACCTGGATATGTATACACTGGATATGATGCCTGAATACTATCATAAGAAAAAGCAAACCATCAATGGATTTGGATATGTTTATTATACCAACGATGCGAAATTGGGCTACGAGCACCAATACCTTAGAAATATGCTACATATGCATAACGGTTTTGTAGATGGTGAGATGATACCTTATAGCGAAGTAGGTCAAATGTTGGGTATTTACAATACGGAATGGAGCTGGTCACCCTTATTTGCTGATTACGATAATGATGGAGATAAAGATTTAATAGTAGCAAATGGATACCCGATTGATATGACGGATAAGGATTGGACAAGATATAAAGTTCAGGTATATGGCCATATAGCTGATGCAAAACATGTAATTGATGCTGCCCCCGCTGTTAAAGCCTTCAATCATGCCTATGAAAATATCGGAGAGTTGGAATTTAAGAAAATATCGCAGGAGTGGTTTGAAGAAGTACCCTCATATTCATATGGTGCTGCTTTTGTGGATCTGGATAACGATGGAGACCTGGATTATGTAGTGAATAACCTGAACGATGAAGCTTTTATTTATAAGAACAACACGGTTGAAAAAGACAAAGAGAAGACGAATTATATCAGAATTAAACTCAATGGAAAGAAAGATAACACCTTTGCCTACGGTGCGAAGGTAGAATTGTGGAGTGGCGGAGAATACCAGT
>JASJGS010000153.1:0-17069 GCA_033791445.1 Bacteroidales bacterium
CGGTTAGTCCCGACAAACACAAATCTTTGATTTGTAGAAGCTTGTCGAGCCTGCCTGCCGGCAGGCCGGGATTGTCGAAAATAGTTGATTTTCGGTACTGGTTAAAGAGATTTTAAAAAATGGGAACGAAGTTGAATTGAAAACATTGGGGCGATTAGTCCCGAATTGTCCAGATCTAAGATCTGATAAAATTTCGTAAATTTCGGAACTCAGTTGGAGGATCCACGAAAATCACATGATTTTCGGGACTGGTTTGGAGAGGTTTTACAAAATGGGAACGAATTTGAATTGAAAACATTGGGGCGATTAGCTCAGCTGGTTCAGAGCACCTGCCTTACAAGCAGGGGGTCACTGGTTCGAATCCAGTATCGCCCACAACAAAAAGCAAACCCGATCAATTGATCGGGTTTTTTGTTGAATTGAAGGCTGCGAAAACTTGTTTTCAAGCAGCCTTCAAACAAATAACCAGCCAAAGGCTGGATTGCTTTTTGTTGTGATGGCCCCCAAGTTTGATCACGCCGAACAGAGTGAGGCGTAATCCATTTTAGATGGATGATTTTATTATCTGCGAAAACTTGTTTTCAAGCAGCCTACAAACAAATAATCAGCCAAAGGCTGGTTTGCTTTTTGTTGTGATGATAAGAATCCTAATAGATTTCCTTCTAATTTAATTCAGTAATAATTAGCAGTAAGGAATGCTGAAGTAATAGTATTATCTATTTTTACGCTTCCGGTAAGTATCACCACTTTTTCGTTTCTCACGGCCACCTGATCCTCCGGATCTTTTATTCCCGTACTCTTTTCTTTTGTAAGGTTTTTCCTTTGATGTAAAAGCACCTGCCGGTTTCTCCTGTGAAACCTCAACAAGCAGAGGCACACCTTCAAAGGCCTGTCCCTTTAATGCCTTTATAATTTGTTGTTCTTTTTTGTCTTCAATTTCAAAAAATGAAAACTTCTTCATTATTTCAATCTTGCCAATTTCAGCATCACCTGAATCTAAGCCTTCATTGATAACCCCAATTAAGCGGGCTGGTGTAAGGTCGTTTTTTGATCCAACATTAATATATAGCCTTGAAAAAGAACCTCTTCTCCTTTCATCCCTGCCACGTCGTTCCCTTTTCCCTTTATTTTCTCCACGTGGTTCTTCCGATACGTTAATGTCTTTTGCATTTTTATAGTATTCAAGAAACCTGTTAAATTCAGCTGATACAAAATGCTTAATGAGTTCTTCCCTGCTCAGCCATTCCAGTTTCTGATAGATAGAAGGTAAAAAAGGTTCAATTTGTTTCTCGTCAACCTTTACTTTTTCAATTTTATCAATAAGAGTAAACAACTGTTTCTGGCAAATATCCCTACCGCTGGGTACCAATTCTTTAATAAAAACAATCCTGAATTTCTTCTCTATATCTCTGAGTTTGCGGGTTTCGCGGGTATGAATAATAGCAATGGAGGTTCCGCTTTTCCCAGCCCTTCCAGTTCTACCACTTCGGTGAATATAAACTTCGGGGTCGTCAGGTAAGTTATAATTAATAATATGGGTAAGGTCAGTGACATCAAGGCCCCGGGCGGCAACATCGGTAGCAACCAATAGTTGCAATTGGCGCTTTCTGAATCTTCCCATCACCTCATCACGCTGTGCCTGTGATAAATCTCCATGCAGGGCATCGGCATTATACCCATCCTGCATTAATTTGTTTGCAATTTCCTTTGTTTCCCTTCTTGTGCGACAAAAAACAATCCCGTAAACCTGTGGATTTATATCTGCAATCCGCTTCAGTACTTCGTACCTGTCCTTTGCATGAACCATGTAATACACATGCTTCACATTTTCAGCACCTGTATTCATTCGTGTAGCGGAAATTTCTATCGGATCATTCATGTACTTCCGGGTAATGGAAGCTATATCGCTTGACATGGTGGCAGAAAACAATAATGTTTGCTTTTCTTTTGGGGTACTGGCAAGGATTGCATCAAGTTCTTCTTTAAATCCCATTGTAAGCATTTCATCTGCCTCGTCCAGAATAAGGCGCTCCACATTTCCAAGTAACAGTTTCTTTCGTTGAATTAAGTCTTTTGCTCTGCCTGGTGTGGCAACCACTATTTGAGCTTCTTTTCTTAAGGCTCTTGTTTGTGTTTCAATGCTAGCTCCACCATATACTGCAATGACCTTAATTCCATCGATATACCTTGAATAGTTGGTAAGATCTTTGGTGATTTGCATGCAAAGCTCCCTGGTTGGGCATAATATCAGGGTTTGCGTACGCTTATCCTCTATGTTTGTTAATTGGATAGAAGGCAATCCAAATGCTGCTGTTTTTCCTGTTCCTGTTTGAGCAAAAGCCATTAAATCCTGTTTTGATGTTAACAGGTGAGGGATTGTTTTTGCCTGAATTGGTGTTGGGGTTTCGAAGCCGAGCTCCTGGACTGCATCTAATAATTCATTGTGCAGCCCAATTTCTGAGAAGGAATTCATAAAGTATTTTTGAAATAAGCCACAAAGGTGGTGTTTTTAATTGATTATCAGGCAATATTGTTGCTTTTTTTATGAAAAGAGGAGAAATATATTGTATGCCTTACAATTAATCTATGTTTCTATTTTTGGAGTTTTTTACCTCGAAATAGATGCTACCCAATTAAGGTGTTTTTATTTAATTTTTATTGAAATGGCTTTTTCAGATTGGTTCCTGAATATCACAAGATTTATCTTACCTGTCCAATTTATTTCCTGATATACTTTTAGTAGGTCAGTACAAGTTTTTACCTGGGTTTCCTCTGCCTTGATAATTACATCTCCCAATAGTAAGCCTTCTTTTTCAGCAATGGATCCATTTTCAACCTTTACTATAATAGCACCTGCAGCTTCGCCAAGGCCTGAGGCAGATTGCTCTTCCATAGTTTCAATATTTTTCATTTGTGCACCCAACCATTCTACTACCTTATTCTCTGATTTATAATTGCTTGATAATATCACAAGCACAGGAACATCGGGTGTTTTGGCTAACTTCTTTAATCTGGGTTCTTTCACGCCAAAGAGATCCATTGGGAAATTTATAAAACTAAGATTAAAGGCAGGGGAGTTATCCATTACTGTAAAATCCATTGTTGAGGGATCAGAAAATATGGGATCTCCAGTAGAACTGTTTGCATCTGTACCATTTTCTTTAGCCTTTTGAAGACCAGCCTGGTCAACAAATAGGTTATAATCGACCTCTTGACCCCATCCATCCAGGCGGATGTCTTTGTGTCCAATAAAAACGATGTTTCTTTTAAAGATGTCGCCACTGTTTTTGAACCATACATGAGGATGAAAACCGTTGTTAACCATAATATTATTTTCAACGATCCTGTAAAATCCTTCACGTAGTTTAATTCCACCATTCAGGCAAAGGTTATTGTATAAATGATAATTGCTTGACCCATCATCCAGATCAATATCCCAACCATGATCACAGCGAAATCTATTGTTTCTAATGATAGTGGTATGTATGGCATCCCATCTTGGCATATCAGGATTTTCATCGGTCATTTCATCCATTTTTTTTCTGTTTGGATGCCAGAAACGATCTCTTCCCCAAGAATTAAATGAACCATGGTCACCCGATTCAAGAACGGTGTTAAATACATCGTTGAATTCAATTATGTGTCCACCCCACGTTCCATCTCCAATATTTATCCCGGCTCTTGGAACATCATAAATTGAATTATTGCTCACTCTTATCTTCATTGCCATGGCGATTTGAACTCCTGCCGTTTGTTTCTCAATTCTACCAGTACGGTAAATAAGATTGTTGTCTGCCATACAATCCCGCGGATATAACTCATTTTTGGGACCTTCCTGGGTTTCCATTTTTTTTTCAGGAACAAATTCCTGGTAGTGATATGAGGGGGATCTTACCGCATCAGGATTTCCCACAAAACAAATACCGCTGGCACCGCAATCATGAATATGATTCCCTGATAAGTTAACACCACTATTGTAGCTGCTTACAAATATTGCATTGCCACCCAGGTTTGTAAATTCGCAATCTTCAATTGAACACTGTTCTGTTCCCTCAATAAAAACCGCTCCACCTCTGTAAATTGTCCAATCGCTGCGCAGCAAGGGCTCATATGATTCCAGGAAAGTCCTTTGAGCATATTCAAATTTTATTCCCATTATAGAAACGTTTTTAACTGGAGAACTCTCACTTCCTCTTAATGTGATTAGATTCTTCAGTATAACTCCCTCGTAATTTGCAGTTTGTAGATTTGTGTTCTCGTCTGGCCAATAATATAAGAGGCCTTTTTCCTTATCCAGGTACCACTCTCTGGGACTGTCTAATTCTTCAAAGACATTTTCAACCATTCTATAGTCGGGGTGGGGTGGAGCAGGGCGATTATTTTGATGCCCTCCAGACAGGGTAGGCTCTCCTTTCTCATCAATTCCAGTAATGACATAATGAAAATCACCCCATTCGGCTGAATGCATGGCATGAATTATGGTTCCAGCTGGATTTTCCCAGGATTGAATTCTTTCATTTGAGAAGGCATCAGGGGCATGTCCCTGCCAGTGACCTCCACTTTCATTATAATTGGGATACCTGGCTAGAATTTGCAGTTTTCCATTTACTGCAAATTGGTCGAAATTCAGGTCACCTTCAAGGGGTGCCACAATAATATTTTCATTATATTTTCCCCAGTTTAAACTTAGTGGTCTGGAGCCTTTTATGCTAACCATGGAGGAGCTTGCCCCTTTAAGGGTCATATCACTTAATTCAGGTGTAATTGTTATGGGTGATTCCAGGTGATATTCCCCGGGTAAAAGGACAATGGTAATATGACTTTTCCCATTTCTTAGCCTAATCTCAATTGCTTTTTCAAAAGCTGATTGGATATTAGACAATGGTGCATCTTTAGTTCCCTGATTCTCAATTTTTCCTGTTGGAGAAACAAATATTTGAATATTTTTTGCCTTACAGGAACTAAATCCAATTAATACGGCTAGTAAGATATAAAGTAAGTGTCTGGTATTTTTCATATTAAAGTAGGGATTATCTTTATTCAGGAAATAAGCTACTTCCTTGCATTTGCATCCTCAAATTCCATTAATTCTATAGGTGCTCCTTTGTGTTCAATCATAGCCACTCGAATCCCATCCATTGGTTGATTTGGTTCTGTAATTATTTTGAAACCCCTGTTATCAAGTTCATAATCCAGATCTGGAACCACAAAGGCAATATGAGGTACCTTTTTGATTAATGTATGAATGGGACTGTCCTTTTCAAATCTCATCCATTCTATACCAAAAGGGCTATTTGGAAATCCTGACACGTAGAATTTGAATTGTGGCAAGTATTGTTCATGCGGAAATCTTTCATTTGTTGGGATACCCATATGATGATACTTCCATCCCCACTCTTCAATAGCACCTGGGAATTCGTTTTCAAGTCGTTCTTTAATCATTTGATTGTGCCAGTTTTTTCCTGAATATTATTTGCACCAGGGAATTATCATAGGTTTTTGTTTCCACTACTTTGAATCTCTTTTGACCCTCTATCCCTATGAAAAGTGGGATACCTTCAGTTAATACAACTGGAATTATGGAAAGAATTATTTCATCAATCAGATCGGAATTTAGTAATATCGAGTTAATCTGACTGCCACCAATTAGCCATATGTCTTTACCATCCTCCTGCTTTAGCAAGCTAACAAATTCCACAGGGTCATTTTTAATAAATTGTACTGGATTGCTTTCCTTTTGTTTATGTTTTTTACTGAATACGTAATTTTTCTTATCCGGATAGGGAAAAGGTACATCAAAGCCCAAAATCTTTTCGTAGGTATTGTAACCCATTAAAGTAGTATCAACCGAATTATAAAAATCCAGATAACCATATTTATTCGGATTTTTATCAGAATTATCAGGATCTGTAAGCCAGTCTATATCTCCACTTTTTGTGGCAATAAAGCCATCCACACTATTCGCTATGTATAATTTGAGTTTCCTCATGGTATTACTCAGGTTAAATTAATCAAAAATCATATTAGATGCTGACTGTAATTGTTTGACCAGGTAGAATTTTTATTTCAATAAAGCTGGCAGAACCACCCTTGATTTGCTTACTCTTAAATGCTATTCCATTTATATAGAGCATGTTGTGCCTTCCTTTGAAGTTTGCTTTCCAGTTTATTATGTTGGTGGATGAGTTTGAAAGGCTGGTTTTAGAGTTTCCTTTATGTCTGATAGTAACTGAACCGGAAAGAACTGGCAGGTCAGATAATTCTGCCCATTTTTTCTCCTCATTTATCCTTGAGATTGTTGATAATTCATGTTTCGATGCGTTTACTTCTACGCCCATTAAGCCTGCAACAAAACTTTCAATTACAGTATATGAGTTCTCAGGATAGGACCTCCTCTTATTATTTTCGCTGCAAAGACTTATTAGCAATTCATTGGCAATGTCAGAGTTTCCATTTTCATAGAACAATATGGGCAAATACGATTTTAGTTCAACGATCAGCTTGTCATGATTGGCAATATAATTTTTCATGATGCTTTTAATCCTATCTTTATTATCTATTGCTTTGAAGTATAGAAGATAATGTGTAAACGCCTGGTTGTCACCAACCATGAAGTAGTCAAATGAATGGTCTTCATACAGAATGGATCTGTATTCTTCCTTTAGTTCATCCCACCAGAAATCTTCAAGGAAATTTTTTTCGAGATCTGCTCTTTTTTCAATATTAGATGCCATTTTCTCTTCTCCTTTTAGGCGTAAAATACTGGCGTATGCCTGGTATGCAGCAATAAGAGAGGCTGTCATATCAAGGCCAAGCAGTGTTTCCCCTTTACCTCCTTCATTGTAGGTTGGAATACCTCTTTTTGAGTAGAACCGACTCTGTGATGGGGAATCAGGACTTTCAATATTCACCAGCCTATCACGGCTTGTCACTTTATCATAAGCCAAATCCCATCTGTCAACATACTCTGTAAGAGATGTTTCATAAAAGTTAATAAAATCAGGATGATTTAGATATGTAGAATCACCTGTCCACATGTACTGGCGGTAACAATTATAAATTACATCAAAGTTAGCTGGCAAATTATACCAGAAATCTTTATCATTTTCATAATCAACAGGGGCAGGTTTATTAATTTTATTTATTTCCCAGTAGGAGCAATAATCTTTTGACTCAGAGATGTTTTGTGCAAATTTGTGAAACATGTTTTTGTTTTGTAAAGAAAGTCCAAGCATAGCTGCTCCAAGGCTTTGATGCGAGACATCTCTCATACAAAAAGCATCACGGCCGGGCAGAGCAGCTTCATACCAGGGCCCCACTGGATCGTTGCTATGAGCATATGAGAGTGCTTCTTCTTTGGCCCAGTTAAATGCTTCAGTTAATTCAGGATCGCTGCTGTTGAATTGTATTTTACCTTCTGATTGTGATAAAATAATATGCCAGGATCCCAGGGGAATAAGACAGATGATGAGAAAAAGTACCTTTTTCATAGATAAGTTCTGTGAAATTTATACCAGAATCTGAAGACGAAGATATTAAAAAGCGAAGAGCAGTCAAAACTCATTCTTTACTGAAGGTTGGACTATTTTGACAGGTAGAAAGGACAGATAAATTCCCGAAAATCACCTACAAATTGATAACTTATTGCCACCAAATCGCTAGATAGATTTTACTGTAGGGATAGCAAATAGGGGCCTTTTAGGCAAAGGAAAGAATGTATGTGAAAGATGAAAAAAGAACTTAATTCTTATACCTGTCCAATTCTGATTTCAATTTATTCATTTCATCATGAAGTTCGCGAACAATTTTTGCCTCTCTGTCAACGGTTCTTCTTCTGAATGATTCAAACTCATCCTTGGTTTCATTCAAAGTCTTTTTTGTTTCAGAGGTAACGCTGTTACTCCTTTTGAATAAGAAAACAAATACAGCTAGAGTCCCAAATAAGCCCAGGATAATAGTCCACATAAGACTGTTGTAACTTCCCTTGGTCATAGAAGTACCAATGAATTTAATGCTGTTCTTTTCCTCAATGGCCATAGATAATTTTTCATTTGTATTATCCAGTTCTGTTTTAAGTGTTTTAATTTCACTTCTGTTGGCCGATTCAAGAGTTTGAGTCTCCAGGAGGTCCTGCTTAATATTTTTCAGCGTGTCTAAAACATGTGATTTCAAGGTTCTGAGCCAGGTATCCTTAACAACTTTATATTCTTCATATCTGTTGGACTTTGTAATTATATAGTCAAACTGGTTTTGAATGGTTCCTGTTTCCAGTGTAGGTTTCTCTTCTGTATCTTGAGCAAAAATGGAGTTAAAGCTACTGGCTATGAATAAGATAAGGATGAAAGCTGTTTGTTGGATAAATCGTTTCATAATGTTAGGTAAGTTTTAAGCTATATTTATTATTTCTTATAGATGAAAGAAACGTAGGCCATAAAGAAAAATTGTTTTTTAAAAATCTCTAATATTATAGAGAAGATAAATTACTCAAAATAGAATTGTAAATAATTGGTATCTTGTTTGTTCTGTATTTTCAATTAATGTGCAAAGAAATAAATTTCTATCAACAGAACAAACTATTTCTTATACTATTTAATTGTATTTATTGTTTCATTTTTTAATTCAAAATATATTTCTTTTCCAGTACAAGGCAATGTTATGTATTCATTCTTCTAATTGACTTATTCTATGAAGTGATTATCCAATCGAGAATATTTAATAATCTTTATCTTTCTTTATGATTAAAAGTGAGAATCATTAACTATTTCAACATATTTAGAGAGAACCTGACAATGATTATTTTGAGTGTCCAATTAATACTTTAATTTTGTTCAAATTAATCTTGATTTTAAAATGAAAAGAGGCTTAACATTTTGGCTATTTTTTAGCATTGCTTTACTGGTTTCCGCAATAAATGCATATTCACAAACCTACACAACAAAAATTAAACTGGAAACTATTTATCCTGGATATGTAATTACCATTGAGAACGATACTATTAATGGGTTTATTAAACTAACGGATAAAACGAAAAACCAGATTAAAGTCTTATTCTACAATTCACCTGATGATCCGGAACCTGCAATGAAATTCAAACCAAAGGAACTGAAAGCATACCAGGTGGGCCCAAGGTATTATGAATCCTTTAAATTCCAGCCTGAGGAAGAAGCAAATGCACATTATTTTTTCTTGAGAGAAATCAATGGGGCGATAAAGGTATTCAAATGGTATAGTCCTCCGGACAATCAATCCAGACTTAGATTTCAGGTGAAGAAAGACAAAAGCACAAAATTCGGTTTTGTTTCCGGTGAACAGGACCTGGTATACCAGAGCATAGCAATAAAATTAGGAGGATCCCCTGTTAATCTGGCTTCCAGGAAATTTCAGACTAATTTTAGAAAACATATGGGTGCTCTGGTTGAGGAAGATCCTGATTTGGTTGAAAAGATTTCAAACAAGGAGTTTGGGTATACGTTTGACTATATGGAAAATATAATAAATGAATTTAATTACTATTATTTAACGGTTGTCTCGGAATTTTAGTGGTGCTTATTTAATCTTTTTACAAGTAATGGATTTTAGTATTCTTAAGACATGAAAAAGAGTATAATCTTTATCCCCTTAATAATTCTCATCATCCTGGGAATTGGAATTTTTGCAGACTTTAATTCCTCAGAAAATAACATTAGAAATCCTGCTTATGATGAATACATAGATAACTATTCGCATCAGCTTAAAATATCTACCAGGAATAAGCTTAAGGAATCATTGTCTGAAACCAAAAGCATTCATTTTAAAGGCAATGGTACTACTGGGAATTTTGAAGGCCCGCAGGTTCATATTGCCTACTTGAAATTTCAAAACGAGCATTTTAGCAATGATGATGGTAAAGAAATGCTGTTTTTTGATGGCAATACCCTGAATTTTGATCCGGACCATTCTCATTTTGGTCTCCCAAATGTTCTTGTGAAAGCAAGTCCGGTGAATTTATTTAGTCCTGAAAAAAAAGGACTTCAATCCTTATTCCAACTTAAGGGAGGGCAGGACCCAAAACCTTATAGAACCTATAAGAAAAACATAATACCTGCTGATTCCAATATCCTGATTCGTGAATTGGAAATGCAATTATGGCTTACAGAATTTAAGGTTACCATAGATATTTTGCCAGATCGAAAACCACCAGTAATAGCCTTAACTGAAAAGGAAAAAGAGTCAACAAAATACCCCGGATATTGGTATAGCAGCAATCAGAGTTTTATAAAGCTGGGCGATTTGCGGGAGGAATGGAAAAACAACAGGTATGGGAACCTGTCAGTGATTCTGAAAATAATCCCTGATAATGCCCCCTGGTATTTTAAGAATGAACAGGGAGTGAATGTATCCCCTGCCATTGGAATAGGAGCAGTTTATTGCTCGCAGTTAAGTATTATTAACGAAATAGATGAACGGAGGGTATCTCCAAACATTCAGAAAGGTAGTGTAGTTTATTTGCACCCTGAATACAGTCCCGAAAAAGAAAATCTGACCGAATCAGAAATACCTGGGAATATTGAAGATATTGCAGATGAAATACTTGGTTCCCAGGCCAATATTGAAGTTGAAAATGCTCAAAGTTTTTGGGATCAACCCTACTATATCAGACTTTTTTTAACAATATTGGATCGTGGCGAGAAGGTTTTTTGGGCAACCGGAAGTTTGATGATCAGGTTACATTTACCTTTCTTATGCCTGTTTTTGTATTAGGCAGCTGGGATATTGTACCACCGAGTGAAATTATTCCGGAATGGGATCCTCCAGAACCTTACTTCAAGGAATTTAGGATTAATAATTTGCTTCCTAAATGGGGAATGGGACCTTTTGGGAGAATACTTTCCATTTTTGGCTTAATTGTTATATTAGGAATTCTTCTTCCAATAATTTTTCCGGCTTTTTCTTCAGTCCTGAAAATATTTCGCCGCAGTTAAATTTCATTCCATTATCCAGGCTAAGATTCTTCTCTTCCTGAATTAGAATACATACATCATTTTGAAAGGTGTATTTGCAGGAGTATTTTCTTCATCTCTCCCCATATTTAAAGATTCTCAGTCTTTCATTTGTTAAGTCTATTTCCAGAATTTCAGGCTAGTATTTTATGAGAAAATTCACTTTTTAATACTTGATTCATATCCAAATTTCATAGGCTAAAATATGTTGTACTAAGTTTCATATAGTCAATTTATTAAGCAGATTTGTCCCCGAAAAATCTCACTTTTTTAACTTTTTGAGGCTTTTTCCGTAAGAAGATATAATACTGGATAGAACTACAATTGCAATATAGCTTTAGGTAATTCTGGTATTTCATTGTAAAGGTTTTAAGAGCGATAAGAATTATTAAAGATATTTTCTAATAGATATGCAATCAAGATTAAGAATCTTATTATTAACTGGTTTTGTCCTGATACTTTCAGGAAACTTTATTTCAGCTTTCAGTAAAACCACCAATACTTCGATACAATCAGGTAATTGGAATTTAGAAACTACAAGGGATTTGGACTTGGCCCCTGGTTCTACGGACCATGCTATCATTATAAATGGTGCAGGAGGAACACTTACCAAAAATCTTACATTTGATGCAGTTGGTATTCTAATTCCTGACAACCAGATAATGAATATTACTGAACCATTGGCTCTTACAGGAAGTATTATTTCTCAAACAAATATCGCTTGCTTTGGCGATGCAAGTGGATCCGTAACAGTCGCTGGAACAGATGGAGCGCCCCCATATGACTATTCTATTGATGGTGGTGTAACCTATCAGGGATCAGGAACTTTTGCAGGATTATCAGCCAACAATTATACTATTAGAGTGCGCGATGCCATGCTTTTCACCTTCGATATGGGAGTAACGATTACTCAACCTGCTACTTCCCTTTCTGGAGGAATAGTTACGAAAACCAATGTAGAATGTTTTGGAGGGTCAACAGGTTCTGTTACTGTGATGGGAACTAATGGGACTTCACCTTATAATTACAGTATCGATGGTGGATCAACTTATCAAGCGATAGGTACATTTGGTTCTTTATTCGCAAATAATTATACTGTAACCATTCGTGATGCTAACCTATGTACCTATAATATTGGAGTTAATATTAGTCAACCAGGCTCACCTCTTTCAGGAAGTATTGGTTCACAAACAAATGTAAGTTGTTTTGGCGATGCTTCTGGCAGTTTAACCATTGCAGGGTCTGGAGGAACTCCCGGATACCTCTATAGTATTAATGGAGGAACCACATATCAGGCATCTGGCACTTTTAGCTCTCTTTCTGCCAATAACTATACTGTTACAGTTCAGGATGCAAACCTTTGTACTTTTGATGTAGCAGTAACTATTACTCAACCTGCTATTGCATTGTCAGGCAGTATTTCTGATCAGACCAATGTTGCCTGTTTAGGTGGAGCAAATGGAAGTGTTACTATAGCAGGCTCAGGCGGTACATCGCCTTACCAATACAGTATTAATGGAGGCACTACTTATCAAATATCAGGAACCTTCAGTGGCTTGGCTGCCAATAATTATATTGTACGAATTCGTGATAATAATGCATGTACATATGATGTAGCAATTACTATTATTCAACCTTCAACAATGCTTACAGGAAATATCGATGCACAAACTGATGTTGCTTGCTTTGGAGATGCTAGTGGGTCTGTTATTGTTTCAGGATCAGGTGGGACATCACCTTATACTTACAGCCTTAATGGAGCTCCGTATCAAGCTTCCGGAAACTATTCCGACTTATCAGCCCAAGCTTATTTGGTCATTGTGCAGGATATAAATGGATGTATCGATAATGTTAATGTAACAATTACCCAACCGGCAGCGCCTCTTATAGGAAGTATTAGTTCTCAAACCAACGTGGCCTGTTTTGGAGATGCTTCAGGCTCAGTCACAGTAGAGGGAGTTGATGGAACTGGACCATATGAATACTCGATAGATGGAGGCACCACTTACCAGGTATCAGGTACCTTTGCGGGACTAGATGCAAATAGTTATACAATAACAATAAGGGATGCATCCCTTTGTACTTTCGATGTAGCAGTAACAATTACCCAACCAGCAGAAGCGCTTAGTGGAAGTATTGCATCACAGACCGATGTAGGATGCTTCGGAGATGCAAGCGGATCCGTAACAGTTGCCAGAACGGGTGGAACAGCCCCATATCAATACTCAATAGATGGGGGAACGACATACCAGGGATCAGGCAGCTTTGCAAGCCTGGCCGCCAACAACTATACTGTTAGGATAAGAGATGCAAATACATGTATCTTTGATGTACCTGTATCGATTACCCAGGCAGCAGGGGCGCTTAGTGGAAGTATTGCATCGCAGACCGATGTTGGATGCTTCGGGAATTCAAGCGGATCCGTAACAGTCGCCGGAGTGGATGGAACAGCCCCATACCAATACTCAATAGATGGTGGATCCTACCAGCTTTCAGGAATATTTAGTGATTTAAGTGCTAATAATTATACTGTTACAATACGTGATGCGAATTCTTGTACTTATGATGTTAATGTAACAATTTCCCAACCAGCTTCTGCTGTATCAGGATTAATCACTTCCCAAACCAACGTTGCCTGTTTCGGAGATGCTTCAGGTTCAATAAGCATTTCTGGTGCGGGGGGTGTACCTGGCTATCAATATAGTCTTAATGGAGGATCTTATCAGGCTTCTGAAACTTTTAGTGGCCTTACAGCAAATAACTACATAGTAACTATTCAAGATAATAATAGTTGTACCTTTGATGCAGCGGTAATGATCACCCAACCGGCAGCAGCACTAAGCGGAAGTATTACTGCTAAGACTGATGTAGCCTGTTTCGGAGATGCAAGCGGATCCGTAGCAGTTTCTGGAGCAGACGGAACAGCCCCGTACCAATACTCAATAGATGGGGGAACGACATACCAGGGATCAGGCACTTTTGCAGGCCTGGCCGCCACCAACTATGCAGTCAGGGTAAGTGATGCTAATTCATGTATTTATGACGTAGCGGTATCGATCACCCAACCGGCAGCAGCTCTAAGCGGAAGTATTACTGCTCAGACCGATATAGCCTGTTTCGGAGATGCAAGCGGATCCGTAACAGTCACGGGAGTTGATGGAACAGCCCCATATCAATACTCAATAGATGGGGGAACGACATACCAGGGATCAGGCAGTTTTATAGGCCTGGCCGCCACCAACTATACAGTCAGCGTAAGAGATGCTAATTCATGTATCTATGACGTAGCGGTATCGATCACCCAACCGGCAGCAGCTCTAAGCGGAAGTATTACTACTAAGACCAATGTAGCCTGTTTCGGAGATGCAAGCGGATCCGTAACAGTCACTGGAGCAGATGGAACAGCCCCATACCAATACTCAATAGATGGGGGAATGACATACCAGGTGTCAGGCACTTTTGCAGGCCTGGCCCCAAACAACTATACAGTCAGGGTAAGTGATGCTAATTCATGTATTTATGACGTAGCGGTATCGATCACCCAACCGGCAGCAGCTCTAAGCGGTAGTATTACTGCTCAGACCGATGTAGCCTGTTTTGGAGATGTAACCGGATCCGTAACTGTCACTGGGGCAGATGGAACAGAACCATATGAATACTCGATAGATGGTGGCACAACTTACCAGGTGTCAGGCAGCTTTACAGGTCTAGAAGCGAATAACTATACGATCACAGTCCGTGATGCTTCACTCTGTGCCTTTGATATAGCTATAAGCATAATACAGCCATCCGCTGCAATATTCATATCAGGAAGTATTACAGACATAAGCTGTAATGGATTGAATGATGGGACCTTAACAATAGTTGCTTCAGGTGGAACAATCCCTTATGAATACTCAATAGATGGAGGTGTCAACTATCTCAATAATGGAGGAAGCTTCACAGGATTGTCTGCGGGTGAATATGATGTTATGGTTAGAGACGTTAATGGATGTACAGCTTTAGGTTCTACCGTATCAATAATTGATCCAGTAGCAATTTCTATTGACTCAGAAATACCGACAGATATAAGCTGTAATGGAGCAAATGATGGAACCATTACAATTGTTGCATTAGGAGGAACGACCCCATATGAATACTCAATAGATGGAGGTGTCAACTATCTCAATAATGAAGGAAACTTCACAGGATTGTCTGCGGGTGACTATGATGTTATGGTTAGAGATGTCAATGGATGTACAGCTATAGGTTCTACCGTATCAATAATTGATCCAGTAGCAATTTCTATTGACTCAGAAACACCGACAGATATAAGCTGTAATGGAGCAAATGATGGAACCATAGCAATTGTTGCATCAGGAGGAGTTTTACCATATGAATACTCGATTGATGGTGGTACTAATTATCTCTCCAATGGAGGAACATTCAGTGGACTTTCTGCAGGTGATTTTGATGTTATAGTTCGAGATGCAAGGGGATGCACTTTCTTTGGTTCAACCCTTACAATAACTGAACCTACACTCATTACTCTATCTGCATCAATTACCAACGTTAGCTTCAATGTTGGAAATGATGGAGCAATTGATCTTACAGTAAGCGGTGGAGTAGGCCCCTACACTTATGTCTGGAGTTCTTTAGACGGAAGTGGTCTTGTACCAGGTGATGAAGATCAAAGTGGATTATTAGCAGGTACATACGATGTAATTGTTACTGATGCCATTGGTTGCGATGCAAATGGAAGTTATTTAATTACTGAGCTTTTAGATGTAACAGTTACAGGTGTAACAATTGACCTAACATGCAATGCCTCAGGTGATGGTACGATTGTTTTGACCGTGGAAGGAGGAACAAGTCCATATACCTACAATTGGAGCACATCAAATGGAAACGGAATTGTCCAGGGACAAAAAGATCAGAGTACTTTGAATGCAGGCGATTATAATGTAATTGTAACAGATGTTAACATGGTTACAGGTACAGTAGGCTTTACTCTGAATGAACCTGCAGCAATTGTGATAAATGTTACTGTATCTGATGTAAGTTGCTATGGTGATAGCGATGGAGAAGCCAACGTGTCAGCATCAGGTGGAGCCGGAACATTCACTTATGAGTGGTCGAATGGCCAGAATGGGTCTAACGTTTCAAATCTTCCAGTCGGTAATTATACAGTTACTGCCACTGATAGTGATGGTTGTAGCAATGTGGAACCATTTGAAGTTAGGCAACCAGAGGAACTAAGACTCAGTCCGGTAGTAACACCAGCAAGTTGTCCAGGAGATGCTGATGGAACGATATCATTAAATATTTCTGGAGGAACAGAGCCATTCAGTATAACATGGAATGATCTTTCGTCTTCTGAAGATAGAACTGGCTTAGAAGGAGGAACATATCATGTTGAAGTAGTAGACATTAATATGTGTATAGTTGAAGATGATATTGATATACCTTATGATGGTGGTTGTCTTGAAATACCAAAAGTGTTTACTCCAAATGGAGATGGAGCAAATGATACATGGCGGATACGTGGTATTGAATTGTATCCGAATGCAAGAATGCAAATCTTTACAAGGTGGGGTAAATTGGTATACAGCTCCTCTGATGGGTACAATTCTCCATGGGATGGTACCGATGGTGGAAAAGCGCTTCCAATGGATTCGTACCAGTTTATATTAAATCTAGGAGATGGAAGCGATCCGATCACTGGAAATGTAACTATAGTTCTATAATTATTTAATACTTTAGTTGAATGAGGAATTATGTAAAAAAGGGATTTTTAGTTCTAGGCCTAAATTTATTGCTTGGAATGACCTTTGGGCAGCAACTACCGGTTTACAGCCAGTATATGATGAATATGTTTCTTATCAATCCGGCAGTTGCTGGTGCTGATGGATATACATCTATAAATATTACAGCACGTGAGCAGTGGATGGGCTTGCAAGAGGCACCAAGCACACAGGCAGTAAGTTTTCAGACCAGGCTTCTGAAAAATAGTTATATATCCGAATCAACGTCTGTTAAGAAAAAAGCGGATAAGCCATCAAGAAATGGCAGAGTAGGCCTGGGTGGACATTTTTTTACTGATAGAAATGG
>JASJGS010000154.1:0-11304 GCA_033791445.1 Bacteroidales bacterium
CTGCCAATTTCATAAATTTGTCTTGATCCGTAATAATATTTTCCCAGGTTATTTCTTTCCCAGTGTTAGCATCAAAATTCAGGAAATCATTCCAATGATTTCCATGTGCTCCACCCAAATAGCTGTCAACGGTGGTGAGAATAGAAATAATATTATCATCGTTATTCTTAAGCTCAGTTTTAACCTGGATATTCCAATCCTGCTCGTAGTCATCAAATTCAGAGGCTACATGTTTATAGTCCTTAATTAATGCATCGGCATATTCATCAAGGGATGCTAGAGCTGGACTATCCTCTGAAAGAAAACTTCCAAGTGTGGCGTACAGATATCCATCTATTGCTTTATTCACTGAGTTTTGAACGACCTGGGGACCACTTTTTATTTGTAAATTCTGGATATCGAGTTCGTAACAAAGAGAATCGGGATTGGAGCAATCACCAAATTTCTTATTGTAATTTGTCGTTTTAAACTCAATACTTTCAGGACTTGCATTCATCGAATCCTTATTTTCTTTTTTATCATTCTTACATGAATTGGCCCATAACATTGAAATCACAAAAAGAATTGAGATAAGTTTTTTAAACATTGAATTGTAGGCTTAGAGTAAAAAATAGATCTTGTTAAATAATTGAAAGAGAATAATAATATGGAAACATAAAATTAGTTAAAAATATAATTCAATTTGATTTTTTTCTTATTTTTGCAAGCCATTTGATAAAAAGTATATTATTATAGTTCTTTGATTTTGATTTAGTGTAAAGGCCCAGATGGCGGAATTGGTAGACGCGCTAGTTTCAGGGACTAGTGTACGCAAGTACGTGCAGGTTCGATTCCTGTTCTGGGCACAGTGCAAACATGAAGCGTTCTTTGTTAATTGCAAGTTTTAGTACGTGCACGTCCCGAAATGGCCAAAATCTTTGATTTTGTTGCCAATTCGAGGATGCTTGAAAACATTTCAAATCGAAGATTTGTTGTTTTCGGCAGTGGCAGGGCCGATAGTTAAGAAATGATCCGGTGGATCATTTTAAGGAGGAACCAGGAAAGCGGGACTGCAATTCCGCCACAAAACGTTCTTGATAATGAATAAAAATATTGCCCAGGTGGCGGAATTGGTAGACGCGCTAGGTTGAGGGCCTAGTGACCGTTTTTGGTCGTGCTGGTTCGATTCCAGTCCTGGGCACAGAAGCCGGCGAAAGAGCCGGCTTTTTTCATGTTTGGGAGTGTTTAGTCAAGATATAATTTGACACAAAAGACTTATTTATAGACACTATTAGTAAAACTTAAAAAGTGCACAAATAGATTAGTTGACAGGATAAAAGATTTAAAATATGAAAATTGATATTAAAGTTTTCCTTTAATGCTTCCCTGGTAGTTAATATCCTCAGCCTTTATTTTGTCATCATTTAGCCAATTTGGGAGATTATTTTCTAATTCGATTTTATTTCTTTCCTTTTCCAGCTCCTCTTCAGCATATGAGTAAACCATATCTGCAGAAATAACGTTCTTTATTTGTTGTACTTGCTTCAGTTTTCTTACCTCATCTTCAACACCTTCTCCTTCAATAGTAACGATTATCCTACCCTTATCATCATGTAGATGATATTCACAAAAATCTACATGATGAAGCATATTTATAACTTCTTCAATGCGCTCAGGTTTAACCTGTACTACAATACTTGAGATATTCATTTATTTATTATTCTCAGATTTGTTATAAAAATTTCAAATGATCTTATCAAATGATTTAGTCAATTATTTTACACCTTCACCTATATTTTTAGAAAGATTTGAGCTATTCTTACTGCTTGTATTCCTAAAATCAGATTTAAAATAATTTTCAATATCAATTGTAATATTAGTCTGGGATACGTGACATTGGGTACAGTTATACCGGGCCATATTCAATTCTGCACCCAATTCTCTGGAAATAATTTCATTTGGTTTGGCATTTGAGTAGTACAATCCTTCTTTTTGTATCATGTCAGGTCTGAAATTGGTGAAGTGAGTTTTTGGTATCTCGGTCGCTCCAATTGGTTTAGCATTTTCAGGAATATGACAACTAATGCACAAGTTATTATCAAATGTAATTGGTATAAAGGTAGTAGTTTGATGAGGTATCATTGGTGGTGCATTTTCAAAAGCTCGTTCTATCTTAGTTGATTTTCCAGCTTCAAGGTTACTATAAGATGGCATTTCAGCCAACAAATTTACATTTGAGGCCAGACCAGTAGTATCAAAACTATCATTTATCATTTCATCATTGTTCTTATTATCCATATTATTACAGGAAATAAATAGAAAAACGAACACTGTTGCAATGGTTCCTAATCTAATTACCATAATTAAAGACTTTTACTTGTTAAATTGACTATTTCTATACATTAGTTCATCCTGCTACACTTATCAATTGCAATAAGAACTTAATTTAGGATTTATAAATCTTAACTGCACATTTCTTGAAATCAGTTTGTTTTGATATAGGACAGGTAGCATCAAGAGTTACCTTGTTAATAAGTACCTTTTCATCAAACCAGGGGACAAAGACCATGTGTCGTGGAGTTTTGTTTCTTCCGCTTGTTTCAACATGAGCACTTACTTTTCCTCTTCTTGATTCAATCCATACTAAATCTCCTCTTTTAAAACCAAATTCCTTGGCATCTCCTGGATGCATATAACACAAGGCTTCAGGAACAGCTTTAAATAATTCCGGTACTCGCATGGTCATTGTACCACTGTGCCAATGTTCAAGAACCCTACCAGTTGATAGCCAAAAAGGATACTCCTGATCAGGCATTTCCGGAGGATCCATATAAGGCCTAAAGAAAATTTTGGCTTTATTTTTTATGCCTATGTTTTCTTTTTCCTTATCAGGCCCAACTAAATCTCCTTGCTGTAAAGACTTGAATGCCTTCCCATAGAAAGCAAAATCACCAATATTTTCCTTCTTTGCATATGGATCATAGTTGGAATTGAATCGCCATTGAGTCTCTTTTCCTTCAACCACAGGCCATTTCAAACCTCTTAATTTTTGGTAAGTATCAAAATCAGCATAATCATGAGCACGACCAGCCCCAAATTCCCTGTATTCCTCCCAAAGATATTTTTGTATAAAGAAACCATAACCGTTCCATTTTTCTCCATCAGATCCTTTTACATCTCGGCTATCACCTAAAGCTTCTGTATTCTCAAACCCTTCACCAATCGGATCTGGCCAACTAAATGACTTTGCTTTTTCATTTGCAAAGAGGACATCGTATAAGGTATCATTAGCATCATATCCCATCCTTTTAGCCTCATTAAGAACATCAGGGAGTCCTTCAGGTAGACCAGGTATTCTTTGTGCACTCCATACATCACTTAATTTAAACCTTTTCGATATTTCCACATATTGCCATAAATCAGGCATTGCATCTCCAGGTGGAGTCACCTGTTGCTTCCAATGCTGAGTTCTCCTTTCCGCATTTCCATAGGCACCCCATTTTTCAAAAATCATTGCAGCAGGTAAAACAAGATCAGAAACCTTGGCTGAAACGCCTGGATAACCATCGGTTGTAACAATAAAATTATCAGATTTTCGTGCAGCCTTAATCCAATGATTTGCATTTGCAGAACCCATAAATGGATTGCATACATTTACCCAGGCAAACTTTACTTTTCCATCCTCTAAGTCTCTCATTATTTTCACAATATGAGAACCTACTTTAGGATTGATTGTTCCCTGTGGGACTTTCCATAATTCCTCAGAAACAGTACGATGCTCTGTATTGTTTACTACCATATCTGCTGGTAAACGATGGGAAAAAGTCCCAACTTCCCTTGCTGTACCGCATGCTGAAGGCTGTCCAGTTAGGCTGAAGGCGCCATTTCCTGGTTTTGCCTGTTTTCCAAGCAACAAATGAACCATATATGATTGCTCATTTACCCACGTACCTCTTGTATGTTGATTCATCCCCATAGTCCAGAATGATACAATATTCCTGTTTTTGTGAATATAGTGGCTGGCCAGTAGTTTAAGCTTTACTTTAAAAGTACTTAGGTCTTCTTCCACATCTCCTTTAGCCAACACTGCGACAAAATTCAAAGTATATGGCTCAAGTGCTTTTTTAAAGTCATCGAATGAGATGGCCCAATGAGCTCCAGCCTGCTCAGTATGCTTCATTTCGAGTATGTCTCCCTCATTGTATCCAAGATATTCAAGTGTTTTACCTTCAACCTCTGTAAGTTTTTTTTCAGCTTGTTTTTTTACGGTTTCCCTTTCTTTCTCTGAAAAACTTGGATGCTCTGGTTTTCTCATTCCATACCCTATATCAACATATCCAGTCGCAAATTGAATATACTTCTCCACAAAATCCTTATCAATACTATCAGGATTGTTATAAACTATTTCTCTTGCAATATAGTTCCATATTGCTAAATCGGTATTAGGCTTAAAAATAATCTCAACATCAGATAAATTCGAGGTCCTGTTTTTAAATGTTGTGAGATTGAAAATTTTAACATCTTCGGAGTTTGTTAACTTTCGATCAGTTATTCGCGACCATAAAATAGGATGCATTTCCGCCATATTAGATCCCCACAATGCAAAAGTATTTGTAAGCTCAATGTCATCATAATTTCCAGAAGGTTCATCAATTCCAAAAGTTTGAATAAAACCAGCAACAGCTGATGCCATGCAATGACGTGCATTTGGATCAAGATTATTTGACCTGAACCCTGCCTTCATTAACTTTGCCATGGCATATCCCTCCATAACAGTATATTGGCCAGAGCCAAAAACTGCAATCCCAGTGGGGCCAAGTTCTTTGAGTGTAGACTTCATCTGGATCTCCATCTCATCAAAAGCACGTTTCCAGGAAACAGGTTTGAATTTTCCCGTTTTACTAAAGTTTCCTTCTTCATCCAACCTAAGCAAGGGTTGTTTCAATCTATCGGAACCGTACATGATTTTAGCATTAAAATATCCTTTAATGCAATTCAATCCACGGTTTACTGGAGCGGCCGGATCCCCTTTTACTGCAACTATTCTGTCACTTTTTGTTGCCACCATTATTCCACAGCCAGTTCCGCAAAAACGGCAAACTGCCTTATCCCACCTCCAACCTCCTTCTGCTTTCTCACCAGCAGCTTTTACTGATAGAGGAATGCTCATTCCAACTGCAGAGGCTGCAGCAGCAACTGCGGATTGCTTTATAAAAAAACGTCTTGAAATACTCATAAATATCCTCCAATTTTTTTAATACCCTGATAGCGGTAAAAGGGTAATCCAAATTTCTTTTTATGTACTTAGCCTAAAAACATCCAAGAGAGTCAATATTAATTTATCTGTCCCTTGCTATTATTCGTTAGAATATCTTTGTCTGAATGCAGCAGCGGCCTCTTTCCTTTTCTGTGCTTCTTCAGGATCAACTTTGCCGATATACCATTTATGTAGCTCGCTGTTAAGCATTTCATGAAGCATATCTTCAACTTGGTTTGCTTGATTTCTCAAACCATTTTTTCTGGCTTCCTCAATTAACTCCTCCACTTCAGGAATAAACTCAGTATACATTCTTTCTGCTACTTCAAAATTACCATGCCATTGAGTATAATCAGGTCCCATCATAGAAGCACCCATCCTGGCTCTACGGCCCTCATGATGCCAGAGTAAAAAATACGTCCATTCAATATTTTCATCAAAATTTGCTGGAGTAAGTAATCCAGTAGATTTTAGAAGGTTCATCATTTTTAAAGCAGGTTTGCCATATTTCTCATTGTAAAGGTTTACTTGATTGTCATATTGAATATAAAAATTATCAACATAAGCCCTTGTATGACATTGCTTGCATACATTCTGCATATTCTTTCGTCGTTCCTCCCAGGTAAGGAAACCTTCAGGTAATGGTTTTCCTGTGGCTTCAGCCTTTGCAAGTGCAGCAGCATCTATTTTTTCTGATACTTTTGGCCTTAAAGTCCAACTAATCCGTTTTCCAACATCATGGGTGATTTTTTGATCAGGAGTTGCTGAAATATGACAGGTTGCACAGGTAGGTGCAGCAATATAGTCCTCTCCAACTATCCATGGATGACTATCGAGATTCATTTCTTCCCTGTGAGCATTATAGTTGATACCATGCTTTGATTCCTGATAAATCTCTGCCTGCGGATGATCTGGACCCATATGGCATTTCCCACAATTCTCAGGTTGTCTTACCTGAGCGACAGAAAAGTGATGCCTGCTATGGCAAGCTGAACAAGATCCTTTTGACCCATCCAGGTTTATCCTTCCAATTCCGGTATTTGGCCATGTTTTTGGATCAAACTTCAAGACACCATTATCATCTTTTACAGGATTTCCTTCTTCATCAGTAAGTAATTGTATCCTTGATCCATGACATTGCCAACATCCGCTTGCTGCGGCAGGATTTGATCCATTATTAAATGCAGTATGCCCTTCAACTACTTCAGCAAGGACATTGTCTAATGAGCCCATAATCATACCGGCATCGGCATGGTGACTGTGTGTAAATTCCTCTACCTCATTAGCATGGCATCGACCACAATCTTTAGGGGTAACAATAGTAGATATGAACTGCCCTTCATGTTCAAATCCGTCAATATCCCCATCCTCGGCTTTATGACACTCCAGACAGCCAACACCTACTTCTGCATGTTTGCTTTCTTTCCATTGTTCAGAAATTACTTTACCAACACCTTTTTCTCCATGGCAGCTAACACAATGTTTCGTGCCAGAATCCATTATAGGTGTAGGCTTATAATTTGGCATTTGTCTTTGCGTTTCTTTCCATAAGGCGATGAGCAATACTACAAGGAATACAATGCTAAGTACTCCAATAATATTTCTTTTGGTGGTTAAATTTGTTGACATGGTTATAAATATTTAGTGTTTTATTGATTTAGATGATTTTTAGGTGGGATTAATGTCCAAAAATCTCCCAGAATAGAAAAATGTTGATTGTAAAAAATCCAGCTACTCCAATCCAGAAAGCGATTTCTTTTCCTGGAAAGCTTTTTTCAAAAAACCTGTCAATAAAAGGCCAGATATACAAGATTAATATAAAGATTAATGGACCTATTATACCTAATTCAAGGTTCGTAACCTTTAACCATCTAAATACCGGGTAGAAATACCATTCTGGTTTTATATGTAAAGGTGTAACATTCGGGTTTGCAGGTTCGCCAAGACCAGCAGGAAATAGCAATGATAATGTTACCAATATGATCAGTATGATGGTAACAATGATCAGCTCAGTAAAAACATGATCAGGAAATAAAGGATATGATTTCTTTTTGAGTTTTTCATCACCTGGGAACTTCAATTCACTAACACCAAGCGCCCTGATCAGGTATATATGAATACCGATTACAATCATGGTGATTAATGGAATTAAAGCTATATGAAATAAAAAGAACCGAGTTAAAGTATTTTGTCCAATCTCACTTCCTCCTCTAATAAAATCAGCCAGCCAATTTCCTATAAAAGGAGTGGCTCCAGCAATTCCTGTTCCAACACTCATCGCCCAGTAGGACATCTGTTCATAAACAAGAGAATAGCCTGTAAATCCAAACATCAGTGTTAGGAGAAGTAATGTAACTCCAAACATCCAATTAAGCTCCCTGGGCTTTCTAAAGGTTTGAGTAAAGAAAACCCGGAGCATATGTAACAATAAAGCCGCAATCATGATATTAGATGCCCAGCGATGGATGCTCCTAATTAACCAGCCGAATTTGGCGGTATGAGTAATATAATCGACACTTTGATATGCTTTATCCGGATCAGGGATGTAATAAAATATCAGCATCATTCCTGTGACTACCTGGATAATAAACATAAAAAGAGGAGTACCTCCCAATCCCCACCACCATCTTTTTAGATGATTCGGGATGGGTTCTGAAGAAATCTTTATTAGCGCTTCCGAGTCAACCGGAAAAGACTCACTAAACCAGCTTTTAATACTCATTTTTACACCTCCTTAACATCTTTAAAATATACATAAACATTATCGCCTTCTATTTCAACCTTATAGGAATCAAGTGGTTTTGGAGGAGGTCCTGAAACAACTTTCCCATCTTTGTCAAATCTTGCATGATGACAAGGACAATAAAACTCATTTTTGTCCTCCTGCCAAGAAACTGTACATCCAAGATGAGTACAAACTGTAGATAGGGCTATTACTTCTCTTTGTCCAGTTCTCACAATCATAAGATCCTTTCCCCTAAGATCTTTAAATCGTCGAGATGCATCAATAGGGAGTTCATCTAAACCAACTGTGAAAATTTTTCTTTCAAATTCTCTTTTCACAGGAGTTATAAACCGGATACCCATTGCAGCCAGGCCAGTAAACGCTGTTCCCAGGGGGAAGAATGTAAAAAAAGACTTTAGTGCATTTCGTCTATCCATAGATTATTCTATTTAATTATTTATTACTGTCTATTTGAAAAAACTGAGGCGTAAATGTCAGCATTAGCCATGCCCAGTTGTTCATTGCTTTATGATCTCCGTTTTTAATAGCCTCCATTGTTTTACTTGCAAACATTTGTGAATAGCCAACACTTAAGGATACAAATTCGACAAGTTTCACATTAAGGGCTATGTCAACTTCGAATCCTAAATAATTTTTCATTGCATTGGAGAGATTGTTTGGATCTAAAACTGTGGCAGCGGAAGAAAAATAATGTAAGGCCAAAAGGGGAGAAAATTTTCCTTTATTAAATTTTCCTATAAGGTAAATGTCAGTCAAGCCTACACTGTTTGCATGATTTCCTACATAGAAATAATCCATGTGTCCATTGAATTTATGATTTGTTCCAAAGAGTGGAGTAAAGGAATTGTTCTTGCTTTCATTCGAAGGAGCAGACTGTTGATCTGTACCTGATATGTACTCAAATCCAAGTATCGGTGTAAATCCTGAACTAAATGGTTTGAGAATCTCACCCATAAAATATCCAGCAGACAAATCTCTGTTGGAAGGATCTTTTCCCAATTGATAATATCCAGATACATTTAAGCGAAAAGTTCCTAATTTAAAATTTAAATAAGTCCCCAGTGTCTGGGAATATCTTACAGATCCTTCACCATTTGATGTATCTACATACTGTATTCCATTGTTCAACAGAAGAATGCTTCCTCCTACTTTTTCAAAATCTTTTCTAAACCAAAGAAATTGTAGTGTTTTGTAATTATTGGAAATAGTGTAGATATTCGTATTTAATTGTTCTTTATCCTGATTAAAGGCGAGTCCCAGGTGAACTTTAAATGTTTCCTTACTGTATTTCAATAGCGCCAGATCGTGACTTCTGGCTTGCTGTGCCCATCCTACATTTCCGAAAATCCTTGAATTATCATAGATTAGTTCTTGTCGCCCAACTTTAAGAGCAAAGTAGTCAGTAAATAAATATTCTCCCCATGCTTCATGAATGGAAAAGTAACCATCAGAAATATTCAATTGAGAGGTACTACCCCACGTCCGAACATCCTGAAGATTGAAGAATACACTAAATTTCTTGGATTTGAAATTAAACTTTAGCCTGGCTCTTTGAGAAATGAAGAAAGCTGGATCTTGGTCAGGATAGGCCAGCGTTTTATATCCATGGCGATATTCGGCTCGAGGTCTATATTCACCTGAAAAGGTAAACTGTGAAAATGCTTTTTCATTTCCCAAGAATAGAAAATAGAAAAGGAATATTAGGGATAGATAAACTGATCTTTTCATTTTTCTACTTTATTTTCTTCTTTCGAAATGATATAGCAGGCAATTCATTCTGTAAAAGTTTTCTCTATTCTATTCTAAAACTCTATCTAATCATTGTCAGGATCATTTTAAATTTTTCCAAAGCAAATACTGCATGTGGAAAGTTTGCTGGCATAATTAAGGTATCTCCAGTTTTTAAACTATAATCAACTTCTGAAATTGTTATAGTCGCAATCCCTTCAATAATTTGAACCATTGCATCAAAAGGAGCAGTATGTTCACTCAGACCTTCTCCTTTATCAAAAGCAAATAGGGAAATATTACCCTTCTCAGTTTTTAAAACATGTTTACTTACAATACCACCAGAAGAATAATTAATCTTCTCCTGAAAACGGAATATTACGGACTTCTCAAATTCATTATTTCGCATAGAGCCAATTTGAAGGGTACTTAAACCTATATTATTACAATTGACGAATTATTCTGGAAAGGAATAGTTTTAACATCGGATAAACTTTAATTTATGTTAGGAACAAAACTATTATCCAATGTTACTTTATATATGATTATCTTTATGTAACATTTGTTACATAATTGATATGTTATATAACAGTTATTGAACAACTAATTTATTTGGATCATGAACATATTTAAGAGATTGGCTGAAGCAAACATATTTAATGGTATATCGGCTGACGAAATACCTGTCCTTCTGAGTCAGGGTAATTATACGCTAAAAAGATATCAAAAAAACGATATAATCGCACTTGCTGGTCAGCCCTGTAATCATCTAATTATTATAATTAGTGGTAGCCTAAGGGCAGAAATGGTGGATTTTTCAGGAAAAACATTAAAGGTGGAAGATATTACTGCACCCCGTGCAATTGCTTCAGGATTTTTATTTGGCAAGAATAATTCGTTCCCGGTAAATGTTCTTGTTAATGAAGATGCTCAAATTCTGTCTATTCCAAAAGATTCAGTTCTTGATCATTTGAAATCAAACGAAATATTTCAGGTAAATTTCTTAAATAATATATCAAACTTCATCCACTTCCTCACAGAAAGGATTTATTTTCTTTCTTTTAAAACTATACGAGAAAAGATTGCCCAGTATTTATTAAACTTAAGTTCAAGTGAAAAAAGCTTTGTAGTTCTCCCCAAATCTTTGACTAATTTGTCAGAATATTTTGGTGTTGAAAGACCCTCCCTCCACAGAGTGCTTAATGAGCTTGAGAAAGATGGTATTATACTTGCAGACCGTAGGAAAATTCAAATAATTGATAGAAATCGCTTGATTAAAATAGTGGAATAAGACTTTTGGCTCCTCATTTAAAAGGTCAGTGCTAAGATGTTTTTTATTATCATCAGCAAAAACTGTTACAACAACAGCCATACAACCTATTTCATTTTAGAATTTAATGGTTAATTTATCAGAAACACCTTGGATTCTGTGATTCCCAATTTTGTATCCTGTTGAAAGTTTAAGTGAGTTTGCTGGTTCAAGTGGGTGCAAATTTTATTCTGGTTTTATCAGTTTTATTGTTTGAATCAATCATACCAGATAAAATGAGCTCTCCAATCGTGGAATAGATAGAGTATTCCAAATTTTCAACAA
>JASJGS010000155.1:0-3593 GCA_033791445.1 Bacteroidales bacterium
GGTTACGAAAATCTTACTAATAAAGAAATTGATTTCCCTGAAGAAAACAGTGTTATCATTAAAATAAAAGGCAATGCTTATGGACATCGCCAATTTAAGAAAGGTCGCAATTACAAAGTTCACAACACAGTATTTGATAGAAAAGAAAATGTAAAGTGGCGTATTCTATTCCCTGGCGATGATCCAAATGACCCACTTTCATGGAAAGAGGTTATCGCTGATATTGATTCATATCTTTGTCAGGACGAAACAAATATTTTCCCCTATTATGAGCCACCGGAGGGAGGAAAAATTAATTCAGTACTCAGTTCAGAATTGTATTCTTTGAATAAAGTCTTTATGGAAGTTGATGATCCAACTCAATTTCAGTCTGATGACATATTTCAAATTAGTTCAGATGGCACAAAGGTGCTGATTGAAATACTTGCCCTATCCAGCGGTGGTTATGCTAATATGTTGCTATCAGAGGTAATCTCAAATAATCTTGATATCCAAAATGAAGATCCAGCTAGATTAAGTGTAACAGGTTGGTTCCCAATTGAAAATTTAACCCAGATAAACACACTTTTTGATTATGTCAGCATTGCACGTTCAGCGTATCCTGCCATAACAAAAAACAGTGGACGGGGCTTCAACGATGGGGATAAAGCTATCCGTTCAGATTTTGCCAGAGGTGGATTTAATGTTTCAGGTGCAGGCGTGAAAGTTGGGGTATTATCAGACAGTTATAATCATCAGGGGGGAGCAGCTGCTGATGTTACAAACGGTGATCTTCCCGGTCCAGGAAATATAGATGAGAATTTCACTCCCGTTCAGGTATTGCAGGACTATCCGACAAGCCTTGGTTTGCTTTCGGACGAGGGAAGAGCCATGTTACAAATTGTGCATGATATTGCTCCAGGAGCTGAGCTGGCATTTTATTCAGGATTTTTAAATGCAGCTGATTTTGCCAATGGAATTGTCGCCCTGAAAGATGCAGGATCTAATGTTATTGTAGATGATATAACCTATATATCCGAACCTTTCTTCAGAGATGGAATCGTAGCTCAAGCTGTCAATGCTGTTAAGGCTCAGGGAGTAACTTACTTTTCAGCTGCCGGGAATTATAGTGATAAATCATATCAAAGTATGTTTAACCCGGTTTCGGCACCTGGTGAAATTGTAGGAGATGCGCATAATTTTGGAGGGGGAGACATTTATCAGAATATTTCACTCGAAGAAGGCACCTATACCATTGTTCTTCAGTGGGAAGACAATATCACTGCCTCCCAGCTACTTACTGACAATGACCTTGATATATACCTTTCGAATGATAACGGGTCGACATTATTTGGGTTTAATATTGAAAATACCGGTGGATTGCCCATAGAGGTATTGCCTTTTACTGTAGGTGAAGGGGGATCAGCAACAAATATTCTTATTACCCGAGCCAGTGGTACTGATAATGTAAACTTTAAATATGTTGTGTTTAGGGGAAACATTACAATTAATGAATTCAATACTGGTTCCTCCACAATCGTGGGTCAGGCAAATGCCGAAGGAGCCATTGCGGTGGGTGCAGTTTTATATAGCAATACGCCTGAATTTGGTGTAGAGATTCCAACCATAGCTTCCTTTTCTTCCATTGGTGGAACTCCGGTAAATGGTACGGTCCGTCAAAAGCCAGAAATAACGGCTCCTAATGGAGTGGAAACAACCGTAAATCTGAGTCCTGACACACCTGAATTTGATCCCGATGGGGATGGAGTACGGAATTTCCATGGAACATCAGCGGCTGCCCCTCATGCTGCTGCGGTTGCAGCCTTGCTAATTGAAGCCAGGGCGAAATACTGGGAAGGTGAGCAACTTTCACCAGATCAGATAAAAACCTTATTGACAACAACCGCAATAAATATGGAAGGATCTGGTTTTGACTATAATACTGGATTTGGCTTTATCCAGGCGGATGCTGCCATTGGCTCCTATATTGCTCCATCGCCTGTATTGATTGAATTAGTAAACAGCTCAGGCCTTACCCCTGGTGAGGCAGCCTTTATTATTGATATAACAGGAGATTATCTTACTGATTCAACAAAAGTCTTGTTTAGAGGTGACACTCTGCCCGATGGGTCAGTAAATTATATTAATGACACATTGATTCAAGCAGAAATTCCACCATTTTTGGGTAATCCCTCTATTGAAGCTTACTCTGAGCCTATTTCCAGTAGTGAACTTGATGGAGGAACCTCCAATGCAGTATACTTCTTTGGAACAGAAAAAAGAGACGTAAAAATTATTGCTCACGATAAAACCAAAAAATATGGGGAGCTAATACCACCCTTTTCATCAACTATAACCGTTGATGAAGTACCATTGATTGATACTGATTTGACAGATGCTGAAAAAACTAGAATTGCTTCTGTTCTTTTAGCTACTGGTGATGGATTAGATAATTTAAGCCCGGTCGGTAGTTATATTATTAGGCCACGCATGAATCTAATATTGGATTTGGATCCTTCAGATCCAGCCTATAGTGAATTGGATGTAGGACTGAATGAAAAATTTAATTTCGAGTACCTAGAAGGCCAATTAACAGTTGAGAAAATGCCTATCACGATTACTCCTAATAATATTACCGTTACTTATGGTGATGAACTTGGTCCAATAGAGTTCTCATACTTATTTGACGGAACTAATATAGAGTCTCCAGGAGCATTTCTAAATTCTTTGCAAGAGTCGCATACCAGGAACCTGGTAGATTCTGTAATTGCATTGGTAGATGCCAGACCATTGGTAAACGCAAGGCCCTTGGTGAATGCAAGGCCTTTGGTAAACGCTGACCTTGCCAGCCTTCAGTTCCTGGTAAGTGCCAGGGCACTGGTAAATGCACGACCACTGGTGAATGCAAGACCATTGGTGAATGCAAGACCACTCGTGAACAGCGTTGTAGATATTGCAAAAGAATCCATATTTGAATACCAGGATGTGGAAACATCGGGTGATTACAGTACTTATTCACTTATAAATGCACGACCACTAGTAAATGCACGACCTTTAGTTAATGCCCGGGCCCTTGTAAACGCCAGGCCACTCGTAAACTCTGAGGTATTTATTAATTACAATGCTGTTGCTGATGCAAGGCCACTCGTAAATGCACGTCCCCTTGTAAATGCACGTCCATTAGTGAATGGAGTAGACGTCGATGATCCGGATAGCTGGAATAACTTAGCGGTAATTCTGGATGCCGCCGATGTAGTAACAGACAGCGAATACAATGGCGATGAAACTGGAATTTCAGGAGATCCAGGATCCTGGGAACTTCCTGAATTGTATGCCATCAACCTGGTCACCGGTACAACAGCTGGAACACATATCATTGTCCCTGCGGCTTTCCTTTCAGGAAATGAAGAGGGCAGTGAAGAACCAGTTCTTGAATCCAAGAACTTCGATATCACATACAACCTGGGTGAGTTAACTATTCTACCAACTGAAATTACTTTTACCGCCAGGGATACATCTATGGTTTATGAAGATGACCAGCCTGACTATACAGTAAACGCAGAAGGCCTAGCCTATGATGAGGTCATGGAAGATATTGTAGCGGAAGGTTATCC
>JASJGS010000156.1:0-3749 GCA_033791445.1 Bacteroidales bacterium
ATGGCAGTGCCATCCACACCTAAGTCATGTGTTCCACCAACCAAAACTTTTTCATAATCAAAATTTTCAGGGTGTTCTCTTGAGACTATACAAAAATTGACAAAATGCTCAAATGCTACAGGTGTCTCAACATCAAACACATTGTATTCGGAAGAAAAATCTTTCAAGTATGATTCGAGTATTCTGTCTTTCATATTTTCCTCCATTTCGTTTAGAATTGCTAATTGTGCTTGTGTTCTGTTAGTCGGTACAGTGCTATACAAGGATAATTTCCTGACTTTTTGTCATTACCTCAATTTGTCATATAATGCAAATATCCTGCTTATATCTAAGGATTTTTTATGGTGATAAAATCTTTGCGATTTAGCAGATATCAAATGTGACGTTCAACTTTTCAACATAGTATATCACTCACACGATAGAGCCTTCATCCCACCAATCCGAAAAATTTGTTGGGTTGGAGAACCACGCTTCATATGTTTCTAACATCGAAGGATAAATTTTTAAAAGAGCGTCAGATTGTAAATATCGACTCTTTCTTTCAGATCTAATAAAGGCATTTTTCTGAACGGGATCACTTAGTGTTTTTTCTATCCCGAAAACAGCAAATCTGATTGATAGCAAAATTGGATCATCAGAAATTAATTCTTTATTTAGTTCAAGCAGTCCATATTGTGTTAATTCCTCTGGAGGTTGAGTATATTTGTGGAAAGTACCCAAAGCACCTTTATTCATCATTTGCTTTATTGGGCCTGGTGCCAACCACGCTTTGCCAAGTGACATTGCTACTATGTATGGACGCCGCCAAACGCGCCGGGCGTGTAAATTATTCGATTAAATTCGGTTTGCCCAGTGGTAAGCTTGTCAAAAGGAGTTTAAAAAAAGAGGGGCTTGATCCCAAATCAATTAAAGATGCCCGTGATGCAAACGCCAAATATGTCGAAAAAAAGCGTGAGAATAAATTGTTTGATATTTCGCCGGACACCGAAATGACATTCAACGACTTGTCAAAATGGTATCTTGATCAAGAGCCGGTGAATAAGCTTGCATCATTTGATATTATCGCAATGAAGCTTAAAATATTTAACGCTGTGTACGGTGATAAGATCGTCGCCGATATCAAAAAGGTCGATCTTCAAAATTATCTGATTAAACGTGAAAAAGAGGGCAAAAAAATTAGTACCATTGATCAGGATATTGGCAAGGTCAAGGCCATGATTTCTATGTCCTTTGAAAATGATATGGTCAGCGGAAGAACTCTGAAGGTTTTCAGGCTTATAAAAAAGCAATCCAAAAAATCTGATGGCGTCAGAGATAGGATACTTTCACCGGCTGAATTTGAATCGCTGGTAAATCATTCCACAGCTTATTTAAAAAGCATTATTGCTACAGGCTATTATACCGGAATGAGAAAAGGTGAGATCCTTGATTTGATCTGGAGCAAAGTTGATTTAAATAAGCGCCTAATCCAGTTGGAGCCCGAGGACACCAAGGACCGCGAAGCCAGAGATATTCCTATCTGTGACGAATTATATGAATTTTTAAAGAATATTCCGAATAAAATCCAGAAAGCCGGCACGGACAATCATGTTTTTTTATACAGAGGTCAGCCTTTTAATGATATTCGTCGAGGGCTCAAGGATGCGTGCACGGCTGCCGGTATTAAATACGGCCGAAATGTGAAAGGCGGGTTTGTGTTTCATGATCTGCGGCATACATTTAATACGAATATGAGAAAGGCTGGTGTAGACGAGACGGTCATTATGTCAATTACCGGTCATTCCTACACGTGAAATGTTTGATCGCTATAATAGTATTGATATGGATGATATCAAAAAAGCATCTAAGCAGTTTTCCGGATTTGTTTCAAAAATTAATGCTGCCCATTCTGATGCCCCCAGGGAAAAAATTAACAAAAAACTTAAATCAGATACTCTGTAGTATCTTATTAATTATCTATTTACAGAGCTCAATCCTTATAAAACTTATAAAAAAAGGGTTTAACAAGATCGATTCTTGTTAAACCCTTGTTATATATGTGGTGCCGAAGGCCGGACTTGAAACGCCCTTAAAACCCTCTTTTATAACCATTTGTAATTACAACAATTATTAAATAAATTCCAATCTGTTACAAGCCAGTTTGTGTAAGTCCTATGTACCCTTCATTCCAGAGTTTACCCGGTAAGGCAAGTCTAAACTTCAAAATTTAACTGTTCACCTACAATTCTTGATCTCCACGGGTAATCCCGGAATATTCAAAATCGATCAAGCAGCGGACAATTTGGATTGTTCTTCACTTTGTACACCGCCTTTCATTTTTAACCGGAAACTTCCATGAAGTGTTTCAACTTCCTTGCCAAGTATCATTTCTTTTATTGCCGGGGTAACCTTCGTATAAGTTTTGTAGAGTTGATCCATAAGTTCAAGTTCTGAGATCTCCATCCACTTGTCCACTTCATGATATTTGGCCTCGTACAAAGGCATTGCATACTTCAACATTCCTCAGAATCCTCACTCTCAGTTCATATCAGAAATGAGTCCACAAACAAAAAAGCCGGGCCACAAAATTGGTTACCCGGCTTAACATTCATCCCTTGGCAACCCAGCCACCTTGTATCAAGGCCCGTAGCTTTCCGTCACAGCTTCACAGCTGTTTTGGCTTTATCGTGGATTTATTTGTATATTCAGTCTACCAAAAACCAGTGCATTCGTCAATTGCCGATGGTTAAATTCACACTGAAACCTCATCCAAGTAACCGGTTTACCCAGCAACCTGCGGTTGCGACTTGGTATGCGTTGCTTTATTTTTCCGTTGTCAATGCTAACGCTTTACCTATTTTGCGTATTGCGAAACGATCCTGAGCATGAAGCGCAGCGGAATGCGGTGCATTCCTGTTCACAAGTCGGATCGGAGATCCGGGGGTAATCCCTGCTTGACAACCCGTTAATACGTATGCTATCAAATTTGTTGGCGCAGGGAATCGGTTAACCGTAAGGTACCGCAAGGGTTGAAACAATTCAACAACTTGGGATTTCCCTGAGCCACTTTTATTTAATAGTGACCTTTACCCCCCCAGCACCTTCATTGATTTCCCAGAGTTCAGATTGTTCATTCCATGCCTTTGTTTTTGAAAACCTTATCAGGGTTTTCCGGGTAACCCCTCTTTGGGCTATATGACCTTCGCATCCTCTTCCAAGAACACCAGAGCATCAACCCATGCGTAGAATCCGATGGCAACAGTTATGTTATGTCTGGTTGACCGGACGATGTAGTTCCCCCATCCGCAAACCTTTCAAAAATCTCAAGGAACTTATTCGCATCCTTGGGAAACTCCAGACCAAACCCTTCCATGAACCTCTCGGTAAAACATTTTTCCTCAGCCATTAATTTACCCCCCAGAACTTAGATTATTAATGAATGTGCCGTCCTTATGACCGTAAAACTTGCACTTCAGGCAATGTACCTCTACCTTCTGATCAAATCGGTCTGATATCGTCCTGAGAAACACCGGTAGCAATGACCCATATGAACAGTCTATGAAGCACCAAGGTGGTTGATTCGATATCTGATGCCGAAAGGCGTTGAGCACAACAGAGGACAAATCGTAATAGGGTCGATTACAACCTGAATTGATCTATGATGCCGAAAGGCGTTTTGAACCGCACAAACCCCTACCATCCGTAGCTTCACACTAAGGCCCCAAATAAGTCCATGGGGGTTTGAACCTGTCACCGAAGAAGTCCTCAGG
>JASJGS010000157.1:0-3372 GCA_033791445.1 Bacteroidales bacterium
CCCATGAATGATGCTATATCTTAAATTTTGATACTTGGGCAAGGCAAACTGTTCAAACTGATCAAAATAGAAATCAACTAATTTTCTTCGGTCTGATTCATGAATGTAATTGGCTTTTGATTTATTCAACAGGCTGTGCTGAATATCCCAGATTAATTTTCGACTTTCTATTACTGAAATCCTTTTCCCTTCTAAAGCTAAATCCATTTCGGCAATGGCCTGGCCAAAATTGTAAAGTAGCTCATTCGTGTGTTCCACCTCATCAAGGAACTTCCCTTCAATATATGGAACCAGGCGAGAAAAAGTCTGATCATCGTGTTGATGCACAGTAAGTCCGCCTCGATCAATTGCTTCTGGAATTTGATAGGATAAATCAGGTGATATCTCCTCCAGGAGTTTGTTCTCTGCATGAATGAGTTCAAGTTCTGCAAGGTCAGTATAATGCTTAAAAACAAACAATTCGTTCTTGTTTGACCTTATTTTATAGTTACTAGATATATATCCATCCAGTTTTACTATCTCAACCGGTGTGATACTATATGATTGCAGAAAATGTTTCACTGATTTAAAATGGGTGTTCAATAATAATAAACTCTATTTTAATTTTGAAATTTTATGAAAATCCTAATTTTCCTGGTCAGGATTGATGCTTTTTACCAAAATTAGATATTCCCCTCCTTTTAATTCAAAGTCCGCCGCCAAATCAGGATTTTTCTCTGGTGAGTAAGTCTTATCCCTTGTTTTATCAATAACTTCAACATTTTGAACTTGTTTAAAAGGAAGAATAACGAGAGCTATGCTTCCATCTGGGACTACTACCTCAAAAGTAATGCTATCGACCTCATTTACTTCCCAATTTGATACTATTTTTCCAAATGGAGAATGGTAAGAACAGTTTACATATTTAAGGCCATCAGGTATCTTGGGCGAAATAAAAAACTTCTCAAAACCCGGATTTTCAGGATCAGGCTTTATGCCTCCAAGCCATTTGTAAAACCATTCAGTCACAGAACCAAACATAGGATGACAATTTGAATAAGTATTATCACTTTCCTTCCATGTTTCCCACAGGGTTGTTGCTCCCCGGTCAATCATAAATCCCCAGCCAGGATAATCACGACTGTTCACCACACTATAAACCTCATTTACTTTTCCTGCCCTTGATAAGGTTTCAAGGATATATTTTGTTCCAAATATTCCTGTATTAAAATGACCGGAAGGACCTTCATTTAATGCTTTTAATAAAGAATCAACAGCATTTTTGGCACTTTCCTGAGGAATTATATTATTGTATAACAGGGTTGAGAAAAGAGTTTGTCTATTAATAGGGTCCGGGACCGATTTCTCCCAGAACAATTTGGAAAGTTGTTTCGTAAGTTTTAGGGCCAATTTCTCAAATTTTTCCTCATTTGCTACATCTCCCATAAAAGAGGCAAACTCTGACATAATTAAGGCACATTGCAGATAATGGTTGGTTCCTGTCAACTCAACCGGCACAGGTTCCAGTGATTCGTGATCACTCAGACCTTTATCAACAATTCCTCGCGGATGCAATCGCTCCACCTTATTCATCCACTTAAGATCCGCATCATACATTTCTTCAATTAATTCTGTATCGTTGTAGTAGAGATAGTGATAATACTGTGTAATTAAGAATGCAGATTCCCAACTCAAACCACAGTACTTGATGCCAACAAATGGAGCAGTATCAATAAACACTGAGTCATTAATTGCATCAAACCAGTCATATATTGTTTTCCGATAGATTGATTGCATATCGAAATTATATATATAGGACTCGCCAGTGGCTATCAAATCTCCTCCATAACCAAATTTCTCACGAGCCGGACAATCGGATTGAACACTTTGAAGATTGGCGAGGAAGGTGTTTGATGTAGCTTCCTGAATTGAGTTCAATAATTCAGAAGAAGAAGAGAAGCTGTTTTTATTATCAACTTTGCTATTAAAAGCCAGGCCCTGGATGTCTTTTATCTCAGGTTTTATTTTCAATCCTGAAATTTCCATATATCTCCAGGTATGAAAAGTAAAAGTCGGACTATACCAGATATCTTCCTTATCACCAAAAATGTAACTATCAGTTTGCCAGGCTATTTCTGGTGCTCCTGGTCCGCCTCTATCCTTTCTTTTTATCTGGCCTGCAACCGTTGTCATTGGATTTAAGGTACCATCATCATAAATTCTCTCGCCAAAACGAAATTGAATCGTATCTCCTGTTTTTCCTTTTAACCTTATCTTGTACAATCCGGTAAAATTCACGCCCATATCTACCAAAAAAGAGCTGCTGTTCGGTGCTGATATCCCTATTGGATCAATTATATCCGTGACCTGGATAGGCGGGAAAAATGCTTTTTGCAACTGGCCTCCCGGTCCTAAACTTTCCCTTGCAAGGCTCCAATGATTGTCTTTAAAACCAGTCATTTTCCATCCCTCTTTTTCTCTCCGTGCATCATATATCTCACCTAGATAAACATTGTTTTTAAGTAGGGGACCATATGAGAACTTCCAGGATTGATCAGTATATATTGTTTCTGATTTACCATTTTCATATTCCAGCTTCAGGCAAGCTATAAACTGCGGTTTTCCAACAGGTAGATGTTCCCTCAAATTAAGGTATCCCCACATTTTCATAGGCAAGGGATTGTAAAAACCGTTCCCCAGTGTGACTCCCAAACAATTCTTGCCTGACTCTAAATTTTGTGTAATATCGTATTCGGTGTAATAAATTCTTTTTTCAAAATTTGTCCAGGCCGGATCCAGGTAGTTTTTTCCAATTTTCGAATCATTCAAGCTTGCTGAATAATATCCTGCCGCTGTAATATAGAGTATCGCTTTCTTCAGGTTTCTTTTTACTTCAAATTCTTTTCTAAAAATGGGGGCCGGATGATCATCGTAAAATAAGGATTCCTCGGGTGGAATTTGTAAGGTATCAGTAATCCATTGTGCATTGCTGAAATCAATATCGGCATTGGTAGCCTTTTCATTAAGAGAATTGAACTTACAGGATTGTAAAACTAGAATTATTATAACTGAGAATATAAGTTTATTGATCATTTTGCGATAAATAATAGGATGAAAATTGCAGTATTATCTCAAAGATAAGAAATATTAAAGAGAGGGGTTCCTTATTAATTTCGAATTAGTTAGATTTGAATGATTTTGGTTACCAGAATTCAAAATCAACAAAAATAAGTGTGGATTTTAACATTATAAATATTTAATAATTATGCGATTTTTTTATTTTATTCTCCTGGGGGGGTTACTCTCTTTTACAAATTGTACAAATTCACCAGATCAGTCGGCAACAACCTATGATGTTGTTGTATATGGTGGTACTTCAGCCGGAGTTTCTGC
>JASJGS010000158.1:0-44458 GCA_033791445.1 Bacteroidales bacterium
GTTTAGTGTTGAGTTGTGAGTTAAAATTTTATTGAAGGTTTTCTTATGAATATATAGCATGAGTAAAAGTATTATTAAAGAAAAGAGTTTTGAATTTTCTTTAATAATTATTGCTCTATATAAATCAATGTTGACTCAAAAGGAATATGTCCTTTCCAAACAATTGCTGAAAAGTGGAACATCCATTGGTGCAAATATTGAAGAAGCTTTAGCAGGACAAAGTAAAAAAGATTTTATCGCAAAGATGGCGATAGCCTCTAAAGAAGCTCGAGAAACGAAATATTGGTTATTATTAATTAAGGAAAGTAAATTAGTGGAAGGTGATGTCGCTGATTATCTGGATGATATTGAGGAGATAATTAAGATACTTACATCAATTGTTAAAACATCTCAAGTAAATCAAAAAAGAAAGATTTAACTCACCGCTAAAAACTTACAACTCAAAACTATTTAATATGAGTGAATCAACATCAGGATATTTAAATATGGAACTTCTTAGGTTTACAACAGCCGGAAGTGTGGACGATGGAAAAAGCACATTGATTGGAAGACTTTTGTACGATAGTAAGGCCATTTTTGAAGACCAGATGGATGCCATTGAAAGAGCCAGTAAAAAAATAGGTGAGGAGGAAGTTAATTTAGCTTTGTTGACAGATGGATTACGAGCCGAAAGGGAGCAGGGGATAACTATTGATGTTGCTTACAGGTACTTTGCCACACCCAAGCGAAAGTTTATCATTGCCGATACCCCAGGCCATGTGCAATATACACGCAATATGGTTACGGGTGCTTCCACAGCAAATGTGGCTCTTATCCTGATAGATGCCAGGCATGGAGTTATTGAACAAACCTTAAGGCATAGTTATATTGCATCTCTGCTTCAGATTCCACATATGATTGTATGTATCAATAAAATGGATTTGGTGGATTATAGTGAGGATGTATTTGAAGAAATTAAATTGAAGTATAACAAGATATCGACTAATTTGGATGTGAAAGACATTCGATTTGTACCCATTAGTGCAAAGTTGGGTGACAATGTTGTGGACCGGTCAGAGAATATGAGCTGGTATAATGGGCCCACCTTAATGTATCTACTTGAAACGATTCATATCAATGCCGATTACAATCATGAAGATGTTCGCTTCCCTGTGCAGTATGTTGTTCGTCCACAATCAGATGAATATCATGATTATAGAGGATATGCCGGGAGAATTGCCAGTGGAATTATAAAGCCCGGTGATAACGTAAAGGTTCTACCTTCCGGACTGAATACCAAAATTAAGTCGATTGATACCATGACAGGAAGCCTGGATATGGCATATGCTCCTCAATCTGTAACATTAACACTTGAGGACGATATTGATATAAGTAGGGGTGATATGATAGTAGGTGAAAATAAAGCACCTCAAGTGGGAAGGGAATTTGATATGAGTATCTGTTGGCTTGGTGAGCTGCCAATGCAACCCAGGGGTAAATACATAATAAGGCATAATACCAATGATCTAAGATGTGTAATAACTGATGTCAAGTATAAAATTGATGTCAATACGCTGGAAAAAAACTATGAGGATAAGTCAGTAACTTTGAATGAGATAGCCAGGGTGTCTGTAAAAACATCTAAGCCAGTCTTTTATGATCCTTATAAGGTAAATAGGATCACCGGAAGTGTAATATTAATAGATGAATCGACAAATAATACAGTTTGTGCAGGAATGATTATTTGACCTGCTCATCCTTATCATTTCTGAACAATTCTCTAGGACTTTTCCTGGGTTGTTTATTTTTTCTTCGCATTATCAAAAAAACTCCCCCAAGAATTAGGATTAGAGAGAATAACCAAAATATAGAATCCCAATTGTCCATCTCTTACATAAAAATCAGGTACTAAGATAATTCTTCTCTTTCAAATAATTGACTTTATAAGCCTTAGCTGGTGTGAATATTCCCTGGTTTCAGAATTAATAATTCCCTGAAAATCAATTTTGTCAATTCTGACTTTTCCAGAAGCATGAATAATTTTATCTTCTCCAAGCAGAATACCCACATGGCTAATTACACCTCTTTCATTATCAAAAAAAGCCAGGTCTCCAGGTTGACTTTCATTCAGGAAATGGACCTGGTTTCCTTCCTCGGCCTGTTGACTGGCATCCCGTTTTATTTTCACTCCATTTATTAAAAAGCTAAGCTGGGTTAACCCTGAACAATCGATGCCAAAAAGACTTCGACCTCCCCATAAATAAGGCGCTTCAAGGAAATAGAGGGATGTTTCAAGTATCGCTTCCCTGATATTTTTTTCCTTATTTTGAATTAAATTCTCAAGGGTGTAGTTCTTGTATCCCAGGCTGAATTTTTTGGTTTGTTCATCTATACAACTAATCACAGATCCCGGAAGGAGTAAAATATCATTCGTAGTTTTGTCTTCAGCTACTGCTTTGGTAAGAGACCTCAGAATATGTTTGCCCGATAAAGCGATTGAATTATACTCTTCTTCTGAAATTCCCTGGAAAGAAGTATCCATAATCCAGCCACAATACCCATCTAATTCGGCTTGAATTTTGCACCAGTTACCAATTCTCTCTGTGACTTTAAATACTTCCCCGAAAAGAAGCTGATTTATCATTTCAGTTCTTTGATCAGGGCCAATTCTAACTGGTATCAGGATATTCGATGTTATACCAAAGTGTTCCATTTTTAGTATTTTGTTTTGTAGCAGCTAAAATCAAAGATAATAATTTGAATCGATATGCTTTGAAATAGGATTATAAATAGATCGAAACAGGAACAAATATTTCAGGTATTATAATTAATTATCAAATGGATGGAATAATTGGATCAGATTAATTTGATAACTGATTACTCATTAGTATAAACTTTTCATTTATTACTGGAAACCAATCAAATGGTAAATTTTAATTACCTTTGTGCGCATTAAAAAAATAGCATTTTCTCCATTACAGATTATGAAGAGATTTATTGAATTGATAAAGAAATCGTACAAAGGCATTATTAAAACCTTAATGCTTATTGTATCCATAATGATCATTGTTTATATATTCCCTCGTGAGGCCAAATTCAGGTTTGAATTTTCAAAAGGAAAACCATGGATGTATGAGGATCTCTTTGCAGAATATAATGTTCCAATATATAAATCAGAGCTTGAGCTGACTTCTGAAAGAGACAGTATACTGCAGCAGTATATACCTTTTTTTATGGTAGACAATACCGTATTTGAGGAGCAAATGCTGAATTTCAATGTTGCTTTTGAAAATCATTGGAGGTCCTATATTTCGAAGAAATACAATATTGACGAACCCTCTTCCGGCAGGGCCAGATTGGCAGCCAATTTGAATCAAACTAGGGTGAAATATCTGGAATTTGCATCCGGTATATTGAGTTTTATATATTCTAAAGGTGTCCTGGATGCTGCGGAAATACTTCCTTCTGAAGATGTAGAAGTATTCCCGGTTTTTGTAGTAAATGATAACCTTGCAGAAGAATTCAATTATACGGATCTTTTTACACAAAAGAAAGCATACGAATACTCAGTTGATCAGATAGGTAAATATAATTCGGAAAATAGACGAGAAAATAGCCAGGCATCTGATTTTTATAAAGGCTTAAACCTGAGTGATTTTATTTATCCAAATCTATTTTATGATGAAGTTAAGTCGGAAACTGAAAAACAAAGTTTACTTGATAGGATTTCCTTAACCGCAGGTATGATTCAGCAGGGAGAAAGGATAATCTCAAGGGGAGAAGTGGTAACAGCCAGCAAATATAGGGTTCTCGAATCTATGAAAAGGGAGTATGAAAACAGGTCAGGAACCACAGTAAACCGGATGATGATATTGTTGGGACAAATAATTCTTGTTGCGGCCATTATGTCCATGTTGTATCTCTTTTTGTATCATTTTAGAAGGGAAACATTCTTGAATAATTCTCATACCTTTTTTGTTTTATTGCTAATTATACTTTTTGTGGTGCTTATTCGTTTGGCAGTTTCTTCCAATGGGATAAGTTATTATTTTGTACCCCTGGTCATTGTTCCTATAATTATCAGAACATTTTTTGATTCCAGACTTGCTTTGTTTATATATATGATTTTGCTAATGATTACAGGCTTTCTTGTCCCTGACTCATTTGAGTTTGTTTTCCTGAATTTTATAGCAGGAATTGTGGCAATATTTAGTATGACAAATGTTTATAAAAGGAGTATATTTTTCTTTACGGCCGGAATATTATTCTTAACCTATTCCATTTTGTATCTGGGGATGGGAATCATCCAGGAGGGTAATCTGAATAACATTGACTGGTATAATTTTGCCTGGTTTGGTGGTAATTGTGCTTTGATCTTACTTTCATATCCACTGATTTTTGTATTTGAAAAAACATTTGGATTTTTATCTGATGCTACTCTACTTGAAATTGCAGATACAAATCAACCCCTTCTGAGAGATTTGGCCGAAAAGGCTCCGGGAACATTTCAACATTCTCTGCAAGTAGCAAACTTATCTGAATATGCCTGCAGAACAGTTGGGGGGAATCCATTGCTAGTTCGTACTGCAGCGCTATACCACGACATAGGTAAAATGAAGGATCCTCTTTATTTTATTGAAAACCAGTCAGGTGGATATAATCCTCACGATAGTCTCAATTTTGAGGACAGTGCTGCCATTATCATCGGTCATGTTACCAAGGGAGTTGAAATCGCTAATAAGAATAAGATCCCTGAACCATTAATAGATTTTATTAGAACGCATCATGGTACAACAAAGGTCCAGTACTTCTATAGATCCTTTATTAAAAGCTATCCGGAGGAACTTGTTGATGATAAGAAGTTTTCCTATCCAGGTCCCAGACCCTTTACAAAAGAAATGGCTATACTTATGATGGCAGACTCTGTTGAAGCTGCGTCAAGAAGTCTGAAGGACGTTGATGGAAAGGCAATTAATGATTTGGTGGATAAGATTATTGACTCTCAATTTGAGGAAGGGCAATTCAATGAATCTCCGATTACACTGGTGGACATAACTCGAATTAAGGGAATATTTAAGAAGCGTCTTTCGAATATCTACCATGTCAGGATTGAATACCCTGAAAGTCCAAAATAATAATTAAAAAGGTTCAAAAAGGGAATTTAGACTCCTTATCTGAGATCGATTACCTCTACTCCCTGGTGTTCCTTAATATTAAATTGGAACCAGGTATCTGCCAGTTCGCCGGAATCATAGCCTGTTAAGAGAAGCATGTAGTGGATGCCATCTTTTCCGAAATACCGAATAGAATACAATTCAAGCTCTTTCTTATTGATGAAAAGCCTTATCCTTGAGAAGCCTTTATCTAAATCTTTTGGGTACAGGTCAATAATACTATAAGTGATTCCCTCCACATCTTTTTCTTCAACAAGTTTGTTGAAAAGGTCTTTTTTGTAGAGTTTGAAGAATAGTGCTGGGTTCTCCAGGAAATCCTGATCTTCAGACGGTTCAGGATTACTGATATTTACTTCTTCTTCTTCAGGAAGGTAACTCCAAAGTGTGGTACCATCATAATAGATCTCCATATTCCCCATTTTCATCACATATTTGTCATCTTTCATAGAGAATTCACCATTGTATGTCGACTCTGAGTTTTCTTTTAAGTCAATTATGGTAAATTGAAATTCTGACTTTATAGCCGGGAATGATTGTATCTTTTTCTGGTAATCATCCAGGATTTTCTCCGCTGCGGGATCTTTCTCCTGGGCATAACCGCAAAGGCTTGTGATGATGAAACCTAAAGAGAATAATAGAATATATACTTTGCTGCCTGTCATTTTTATTCAGATTTGTTTGATTCGTTTGATTCCTTTTTATTTGTTTCATTCAAGAATTGTTCCAAAGAGTATTCATCCATAAATAAAACCTTTCTGGCTTTACTTCCTTCAAAGGGGCCAACAATACCTGCTGCCTCAAGTTGGTCAATTATCCTACCTGCTCTATTGTACCCTATAGATAGTTTTCTCTGAATTAGAGAGGTAGAACCCTGTTGGTGTAATACCACCAGGCGGGCCGCTTCCTCAAATGAAGAATCTCTTTTAGTATCATCTATTTCATTGCCTCCGAGGTTCTCATCGCCAGAGTACTCAGGTAATAAGAATGCAGTGGCATAACCTTTTTGTGAGCCAATAAAATCTGTAATTCTTTCAATTTCAGGTGTATCAATATAAGCACATTGAATCCGGTTGAGGTCACCGCCTGTACTTATAAGCATATCACCCCTTCCTATTAGCTGGTTGGCTCCAGGACTATCCAGAATGGTTCGGGAGTCGATCATGGCAGTTACCCTGAATGCTAGTCTGGCCGGGAAGTTTGCTTTAATTACTCCTGTAATAATGTTGGTTGTGGGGCGTTGAGTGGCTATGACAAGATGAATCCCAATGGCCCGTGCAATTTGAGCTATTCTGGCCAGTGGCCCTTCAATCTCTCTGCCTGCGGTCATAATAAGGTCAGCAAATTCGTCTATCACCATAACTATGTAGGGCATATATCGATGACCTTTTTCAGGACTTAACCTTCGGTTTATAAACTTTTCATTGTATTCCTTAATATTTCTTACATGGGCCTTTTTCAATAAATCATATCTGGAATCCATCTCAATAGTAAGAGAATTAAGTGTATTGATCACTTTCTGAGTATCGGTGATGATCGCATCATCAACATCAGGAAGTTTTGCCAGAAAATGCCGTTCTATTTTGGAGTATAAGGTTAATTCAACTTTTTTCGGATCAATGAAAATGAATTTTAACTCTGAAGGGTGTTTTTTATACAATAGAGAGGCTATAATAACATTGAGTCCAACAGACTTTCCCTGGCCCGTAGCACCGGCAACAAGCAGGTGTGGAAGTTTCGTCAGATCCAATGAAAAGGTCTCATTTGAAATAGTTTTACCAAGTGCTATTGGTAATTCGTAATCATTATCCTGAAATTTCCGCGATGATAACAATGATTTCATGGAGACAATTTCAGGCTTCTTATTTGGAACTTCAATACCAATTGTACCTTTACCAGGGATGGGAGCAATAATCCTTATGCCCAATGCAGAGAGGCTCAAAGCAATGTCATCTTCCAGGTTTTTAATTTTAGCAATTCGTACACCCGGTTCAGGAACAATTTCGTAAAGAGTAATGGTTGGGCCAATGGTGGCTTTAATTTTACTTATCTCAATTTTATAATGTCTTAGAGTCTCAACAATCTTGTTCTTATTATCAAGTAGCTCATCTTTACTAACAGATGAATTTTCTGAATAATGATCTTCCAGTAATTGCAAAGTGGGGGATTGATACCCTGGTAGGTCAAGCGTAGGATCATAATTTTCCTGGGTTATAGACCGAACTGTATTTCCGTTAATATTATCTTCCTCTTTCTTTTTTTCTACCGTTAACTCAACATCAATGTCTTTTTCCTTCTTTTCATCTTTGTTGCCAAGCGATTTAGTTGTAAAAGCCAGATGGGGATCTGATTCATTTGATTTTTTAGTTCTTTTGTTGCTAACTGGGTTGTCTTTTATTTCAGGCTCATCGTTCATTATGATCTCAAAGTCGTCCTTATCTCCAATATTGACTGGTGATGAGGAACTACTAGCTTGCTTGATGATCTTTTTTCTTGTGAACCACGACATGGCGGGTTTATAGGTGAAAAGGAAGAATGCAAAATTTAAGAAAAAAAGCAAAAATCCAGTACCCACCTTTCCTAAAATGGAATTTAGCCAGATACTTGCCACATAGCCATGCCCACCACCAAGCCCGCTTCCTAGTATTTCAGTATGATTACCAGATATATACCCCAGGGTTACAGAAAACAATATTATTGCAAGGATACCATTACGAATTGTTTTTCCAAGTGGAAGAATTTTAAGATTCAACAAGCGAAGTCCTGTAAGCAATAAAAGAATGGGAATAAAAAATGAAGCTATACCAAACCACTTCTTAATAAATAGGATACCAAGGTAAGCTCCGGTTTTACCGGCCCAATTTTCAACTGCTATATCGGGGCTGGAAAAGATTCCTGTATGTTCCAAACTCTGATCGACCTTCCATGTAAATAGAAAAGAAACAAAGGCCAGGAGTAGATAAAGTGCAAATAGAACAAAGAAAATTCCAAATATCAATTTTACACGATCATCTCTGGAAAATTGTTTTACTTTTCCTGTTTTCTTTTTATTTCTGGTAGTACTTGCTTTCTTCTTTTTCACAAATGAAATCTTGTTGCTGGGTTCTTTTAACTTTTTACAAAATGGATTCCCCTCTTATAAGAAATCCATTTCATATGCCATCTACTATTAATAGTAATCGCAAAAGTAAACCTTTTAGTATTTTATTGCCAATGTATTGTGGATTAATTAGTCATTTAAATCCACCTTTTAATGCCAAAAATACTTAAATTTCAGAGGAATCCTATGTAAAAATGTACAATGGATTTTATGTTGAAAGAATTGATTAGAGGATTTATTTCGATTAATATTTAGAGATCTTCTTCTGATTCAAGTAGCTGCAGAAGGACAGCTTCAATATAAGGTTTTGTGGCCTTTTTGAATCCATCGTTCCTGTTAAAAATTGAATTCGGAAGCTTTTTATCATACACCGCATTGGCCGTTATTTTCATTTCTATACTCTGAAGGTTAAGATAAAACTCCATTAATACGCCGTCAATATCATGATATGGGGTTGTTCTGTTAGGATTTTTTATGGGTATACTTCCCGTATAATAAACTTCAAGGGTTTCCTTTTCATTACCAGGAAAAGTAATGATGGCCTTTGAACATAGTATGCCACAGATAAGTTTTGTTTCAGCGGAATAGTTGATATTCATATTGGGCATTTCTCCAAATCCTACTGCAAATTCATCAAAATCACCGCTGTGATAATACTTTTTATTCAGAACAGTTAATTGAGTTTCATTAATCGATTCTTTCGGATTTACCACATTTTTAATATTAAATAATCCGAAAAATCCTTCAATTTCAAAACTATAATTGTTGTTTTTATACTTTGTCACCATTTTTTTTGGCAACAAATCAGTTGAAATCTTTTTCAGATCATTCTCTAGATATACTATATCATAGTGGATTTCACCCTCCTTTGAAAATAAGTTGCTGAGGTTATTTTTACAGGTAATGGTAGCAACAATGATTACGAAGAGGGTGATATGTAATGATTTGTTTTTCAACAGATTAGTCTATTCGTAAACATTAATATTTTATACAGATATTCTATTTCTGCAAATAGTATCTGTAAAATTTTATACATACATTCATATTTTGAATGCACGGTAATTCAAGTCCTATAGAGTATTTAAAACGAAATTTTCCATATTTAGTTACGATTTTTAATACTTATCTAAGCACCACTTTACCAAAAGGTGAGTAATTATTTTTAGCCTGATCAAAAGGAATTTCCAAATATTGGTTAGAATAACTTTTATTAAAGTCTGCCCTTCTAGAAATAATATGAATCATGGAAGATTTTAATTATTAATTCTTTTTATTTTTTAGTAGATTTGAGGAACCATTATTAATTACTTTATATTTTGAATATGAGTAAATTAGCTGTTGTAGCATTGGGTGGAAATGCTTTATTGAGAGGCAATCAACTAGGCACTATCGAAGAGCAGGAAAAAAATACTACAGATACATTACGAAATGTTGTTTATCTATTGAAAGAGGGATATAATTTGATACTCACACATGGGAATGGACCACAGGTTGGCAACATCTTGATGCGGAACGATGCTGGAGAGCAAATGTACTCTATTGCACAAATGCCACTCGATGTTTGTGTGGCTGATTCACAAGGTGGAATTGGCTATATGATAGAGCGTATGCTGATAAATGTATTAAATGAGAATGGTATTGATAAAAATGTGGTAACAATTGTGACGCAGGTGGTTGTTGACAAAGATGATCCTGCATTTCAGAAACCTGAAAAAAGGATTGGCAAAATATATTCAAAGGAAGAAGCAGATCTATTATTTGAAAAGAAGGGTTGGATGTTTAAGGAAGAGGTGAAAACTGAGGGCGGATGGAGGAGGGTAGTACCATCACCCAGGCCTGTGAAAATAATGAATGAGAATGTAATACGAGATCTGGCGCTCAGTGGGAATATTGTAATAGCCGCGGGTGGGGGTGGAGTACCAGTGTACATTGATGAAGATGATAAAGTCAGGCCAGCAGAAGCTGTAATTGATAAAGATCTTGCCTCCTCTTTGTTGGCTGCCCGGATAGGTGCAAATGAATATTATATGTTGACAGATGTTCCTTATGTATATATAAATTATAAGAAGGAAAACCAGGAAATAAAGGAGTTTCTTGACCGGGATGATTGTGTTAAATACCTGGAACAAGGTATGTTTTCGGCTGGTAGTATGGCTCCAAAAATTCGGGCTGCAATCCAGTTTGTTGAAAAGGGAGGTGAGAAAAGTGTAATCACTGAGGCGACTAAATTGGAAGATAGATCATTTGGGACTAAGATAACCCTTCAATATGACTAAATAGTACTGAAATTTAACTGATAAATATATTTTAATCTAAAATTCGAAAGATGGCATTTAACTTGAGAAACCGAAGCTTTTTAAAGCTTCTTGACTATACACCAGAGGAAATTCATTTTTTTCTTGATTTGTCTGTATCATTAAAAAAAGCAAAATATGCTGGTACAGAACAACAAAGGATGAAAGGTAAAAATATAGCTTTAATATTTGAAAAGGCTTCTACAAGAACGCGTTGTGCTTTTGAAGTTGCGGCTCTTGATCAAGGCGCCCACGTCACTTATCTCGGACCCTCCGGATCACAGATTGGGACTAAGGAATCGATGAAAGATACTGCCCGTGTGTTAGGCAGGATGTATGATGGCATTGAGTATCGTGGCTTTGGCCAGGAAAAAGTTGAAGAGCTGGCTGAATTTTCAGGTGTTCCTGTATGGAATGGCCTGACTGATGAATTTCACCCAACGCAGGTTCTGGCTGATTTTTTAACTATGATTGAGCATTCAGATAAACCTCTACATCAGGTAAGCTATTGCTACCTGGGTGATGCTCGAAATAATATGGCAAATTCACTTATGGTTGGGGCAGCACTATTGGGAATGGATTATAGAGTTGCTGCACCAAAGGAAGTTCAACCTGATAATGAATTGGTGGAGCAATGTAAGACAATTGCTCGTGATACCGGAGCTAAAATTTTGATAACAGAGGATGTTAAGAAAGCTGTTAAGGATGCAGATTTTCTATATACTGATGTTTGGGTTTCTATGGGAGAACCTGAGGAAGTATGGGAAGAACGGATAAAGCTACTGAAGCCTTATCAGATAAATAAAGAAGTATTGGACTTTACTGGTAATCCAAAGGTGAAATTTCTCCATTGCTTGCCTGCATTTCACAACCGCGACACAAAAATTGGGGAGGATGTTTACCAGAAATTTGGACTGGAAGCCATGGAAGTTACTGAGGATGTTTTTGAATCGAAACATTCCATTGTGTTTGATCAGGCTGAAAATAGGTTACACACTATCAAAGCAGTAATTGTTGCGACCCTGGGAAGCTAAAATCTGGGTTTAGGAAATTGTGAATTCAAAGGTGGTTGGAACATAGTTCTGATCACCATTTTATGTTTTACAAATCCAGTAAATATTTGATTCTTGTATTATTTTAAAATAAGGCTTTCACAAAATAATAGGTCATTACTCCCGAAGCAATTAATTTGATGCCAATTCCCAACATGAAACCCATTAAGGAACCCATGCCAGCGCGAAATGATTTTTGGAAGTCCTCACCCTGAATTAACTCTGCCAGGACAGCACCCACCAGGGGCCCGACAATCAAACCAATTGGGGGAAAGAAGAAAATACCAAGAAATAGACCAATGGCAGCACCCCAGATGCCAGCTTTTGAACCGCCCATTTTTTTCGTACCCCAGACTGGAACTACGTAATCCGCAGCACTTACCAGTAGTGCAATAGCGCCCATAAGTAACATGAAGTTCAGGCTATAATCAGCAAAGCGGCTAAATTGTAATAGAAGTAATCCTATAAAGCTAATAGGAGGTCCAGGGAGGATAGGTATTACACAGCCAACCAGACCGATAAGCATTAGAATAATTCCTAATATTAATAGAATGTAGTCAACCATTTATAATGATTCGCTAATCGTATTTCATTATTCTCTTACGCAATCTAAAAAAACAAGGTTTCCCTCAAAGATTCCCAAGCATAAAATTAATAAAGAGAACAACACTTACAACAAGAAATATAGAATGATTAGGGGAATAAGCAAACCAAGAATTGTTAACCAGGCCCCTCTGCCTTTGATGCCATTCTTGCCTTTTAAAATAAACAGGCCGGTTACAGCAAGCAGGATCAGCGCTCCAGCATAAATATCAGAGAACCATGTCCACCAGTTCCCAGGATTGTAGTGCAAGTAATTAGCATCATAAAAGATTTTACGTCTTTTAATTTTTTCAATAAATCCTTCTCCATTATCCAGGTTAATGATGGCTGAACCTCCAACTAAGAAAACTTTCAGCCTATTTTCAGTTTGGAAATAGTATTTTTTGTAATTTTTTTTGTCATCATATTTATCAATTATCTCCAGAACCCAGGATTCAGTAATCAAACTTTTTTCAATGGGCTGTGATATTTGAAATTCCGAATTGCTGATAACATAATTTGGATTCCAATCCTTAATGTGATTGAGAGCTATGCCTGATATACCATATATAATGGATGTTGCTACAAAAAAATATCCAAAGTCTCGATGTAGAACCCTATTAATTTTTCTCCAGTTCATATTAGAAAAGAATAAGGCCGGTAAAATTCTACCAGCCTTATATTTTTTTAATTATTAATATACTATAGCTATTTAACTTCCTCCAGTTCGAAACATTCAACTGAATAAAATGAAAGGTGGTCCTCTCCACAAGACGCTAACTGACCTTTCAACTGCTCAATTTGTTCCTTTTGAGCATCTGTGTCACCTTCACCCTCTTCTTCACCTTCATGTCCTTTACCATCACCTGTTTCATGCTTCTCGGTACTTTCTCCAAGATCATCTTCCATATTGGCAATATAATCCTCGTCAACACGTAATTCTTGAAGTACACCTTGCACAACTACATCATTGCCTTCCATTTCAATCTCGAAACTATTCATTTTTTGGCCAGGAGTAATCTTGATCCTATCATCTGGAGAATCACCAAAAATAAACATCTTTTTCCCACCCTTTCGGCAAACATGATCCACTGTTCCACTAATTTTTACAGGTTTCCCAACATATGAGTCTGCATCTGCTAGCAGCTCATTTATATTGAGTTCAACTATAGTCTCTTCAGCAACAGCGTCGTCTGCTTTTTGTTGTTGATTGTTACAGGCTGCCAGTAAGGCAACGATACCAAAGAATAATAAGATTTTTTTCATGTTTGTAAATTTTTATTTTCGTATGATAAATTCTTTAAGGCTTTTTTCGAAAGCCAAATATAGAAATTTTAGACTAGATTTATTTAATTATTGAGTGTTTATTGCTTTGTTACTCATATTTTGAAGCATGATCTTAATGGTCAGTAAAACAGTCCATTATCCCTGACTTATGATGGATTGAAAATTCATCACAACTGTTTTTTATCATATTCGTTAGATTCCATTATCAAATTAGGGTCGTTTCTTGTTCTGTTTATACTGAAATAGGTAATATTTGTTTCAGAATTAGGCCTTTAAACCCAAAACTTTAAAAACATATTAAGTAGTAAAGAGTTTTAATTTCTTCAGATGAAAATGGGGCTGATTAAAATCCCAAATTGGGATAAGACTTTTATTGCATGGAAAAAAGCTTTCTATCAGGATTTTAAATACCTTAGTTTAATCGCTTTGCTGGTGGAAGATGACAGGATCCACTGCACCCATGGCAAGCTCCAGCCTTATTACCATCCTTTATGGGAATAAACAAATGAACGAAATTGTACAGTGAATATGTCACGGCAACTAAAAAAACTATGAGTGCTAATATCTCTTGTATCATGCTTGTTACAAAAATAATAATTTACCTGTTTGAAAAACAATAAATGACATTACCCAGGCCAGGCTAGTAGTGTAGAATATTGTAAAAAGGGCCCATTTCCAACTGCCTGACTCTTTTTTTATGGCTGCAATTACTGCAACACAGGGAAAGTATAATAATATAAATATTATAAATGAAGCAGCTACAACCGGGTTGTATATCTTCTCACCTTTATTTTTTCCATAAGTGTAAGTATCATTCTTCATTTTCTCAGTAATCGTGCTTATTCCGTTCTTATCAGAATCATCAGACTGGTATAAAACTCCCATTGTACTAACCACAACTTCCTTGGCAGCAATTCCTGTGAGGAGACCAATGCTCATCTTCCAATCAAAACCCAGTGGACTCATGGCTGGTTCTACAAATTTCCCGATCTTTCCAATGTATGAATTTTCAAGATTGTTATGAGCATTTTTTACATTATTTGAATTCATTCCTGCCATTTCAGTCATGTTTTCATTTGCCTGGAATGTGTCTCTGGGGTAATAGCTTAGCCCCCAGATAATAATTGAGGCGACCAGTATAACTCCTCCCATTTTCTTCAAATACTGCCCCCCTTTACTCCACATATGTGTTACTGTGGATTTTAATGTAGGAACCCTGTAAGGAGGTAATTCCATTACAAAGGGAACCTCTTCAGTCTTGAAAATAAATTTGTTGAAAATAATGGCTATTAGAGCAGCCATGCTTATGCCAAATGCATATATCAGAAATAAAACGAGTCCGGCATTGGATGGAAAGAAGGCGCCAATGATTAATATATAAACTGGCAACCTCGCACTACACGACATGAATGGATTAATTAAAATGGTTACCAGTCGGTTGTTCCTGTTTTTTATAGTACGAGTAGACATAATCGCAGGAACATTGCAACCAAATCCCATTATTAGGGGGATAAAGGATCTGCCATGCAGACCTATCTTGTGCATTACTTTATCCATTATGAAGGCAGCCCGGGACATGTATCCTGTATCTTCCATCAGGGAGATGAAAAAGAATAATATCAAGATGTTGGGCAAAAAAACGATAACACTTCCAACTCCACCCAGAATTCCATCAATCAGCAGATTTGTCAAAGGCCCATCAGGGAGTATATTTCCTAACTTTAGGGAAGTAAAATTCACAAGAAGTTCCAGCCAGTGCATTGGATATTTCCCAATCTCAAAAGTGGCATAAAAAGCAATAAATAGAATTATAAACAGAAATGGAAAACCAAATATTTTATTAGTGAGAAATGCATCAATAACTTCTGAGTTATTTCTCCTTAATATTGTACTCTTAGTGAAATTTTCTTTCAATGCACCGGAAATGAATCCATACCTCGAATCCGTAATCAGAGCCTCAGTATCATCATTCGTAATCTTTTCCAGTCTTTCAATTTCAGATTTGGTGATTTTTTCAATTTGATCAAAATTATCCCATCTGGACAATGAAAATACAGCTGCCCGATCTTTTTCAAGTAGTTTGATGGCATAGTACCTGGAAGAAACCTTATCAGTTATCTTTTTATTTTCCCATATTATATCCTGAATTTTTCGAATGGAGATTTCAGTCTCAATTCCGTAATTTATATGAATATGTCGGTAATTTGGTTCCAGGTCTTCAAAAACCTCAATGACCTTGTCAAAGAGTTCTTTTAATCCCTTTCCTTTCAGTGCAACGGTAGGAACAATCGGGATACCAATCATCTTCCCCAATGATTCAAAATCAAATTTATTGCCGGATTTTTGCAATTCATCGAACATGTTGAGCGCTACAACCACTTTTATATCCATGTCGATTAGTTGCGTAGTGAGATATAAATTTCTTTCCAGGTTAGAAGCGTCCACAACATTAATAACAACATCAGGCAATTCACCAAATATATATTTTCGAACATAAAGTTCTTCGGGAGTATAGGCTGAAATGGAATAGGTGCCCGGTAAATCAGTTAACTCAAAAGTATATTCCCCATGATGAAGATGTGCCATCTTTGAGTCAATAGTTACCCCCCCATAATTGCCAACGTGTTCTTTTGAATGCGACGCATAGTTGAAAAGGGAAGTTTTCCCGGCATTAGGGTTACCTACGAGTGCTACATGAATGGTTTTCTCTTTTTGATCTACAGTTTTTTTATATTCGGTTTCTGATATTATTCCATTAAATTGAGTTGGATTTATATTTTTTGCTTCTTCTTTGGTGATTATTTCCACTAATTGTGCTTCGCTTCTACGTAACGAAACTTTGTACCCCATTACTTCATATTCAATCGGATCTTTTAAGGGAGCATTTTTTATGGAAGTAACCTTTTGCCCCTTAATAAATCCCATCTCAATGATTCTTTTTCGAAATGCACCCCTGCCTTTAACCCTGGTGATATAGGCACTTTCTGTAGTCTGTAGGTTTGCTAAATTCATGTAAGGATTCAAAGTTCAGGAAGAATGCACAAAAATATACTAATTGAGCGATGTATTCAATACCAAATAATTGGTATTTTTAAATTGTTAGATTCTACCTCATTAGAAGAACATTGGAAAAGAGGGGAATCTTATTTCTTTCTAAATTTCCAATAAATACTAATTATTAAATTATTACACCATGGGCAAACAGGTAAACATAGCTTTGCAAATTATTCCACAATCTAAGAAGTATGAGAATTATAGCATTGTAGACGAGGCAATTAAGGTTATTTCCAATTCGGGTCTCAAATATACTGTTTGTCCTTTTGAAACCGTTCTTGAGGGTGATTATGATGAGATAATGATTATTGTAAAGGAGGCCCAGGAAGCGTGTCTGAAATTTGGTGCGGATTCACTTATTTCTAATTTAAAGATTGAGTGGCACAACGATAAAGATGCATCTATTGGCGAGAAAATGAATAAATACAGTTGAATTACCTGACAAATTTTATAATAAAAAAGGGGTAAAACCCTATGTTCACCCCTGGTATTCTTTTAATTTACTTTTTAATTACCTACTCAGTCTTGTCTTCCAGGTCCTCAAAATCAACATTGGTATAATCATTAGTAATAACGTCTTCCTTTTTTTCCACTGTTGTTTCTTCGGGCTCTTTTTCAAGCATTACAGGATTGGCTTCTTTAATAAAGGCAATCACTTCCTGCAGCCCATCAGAGAATTTTTCAAAATCTTCCTTATATAAAAAGATTTTATGTTTCTCGAAAAATGGCTGACCTTCCCGGCTAAATCTTTTCTTACTCTCGGTAAGAGTTAGGTAGTAATCATTTCGCCTAGTGGCTTTTACATCAAAAAAATAGGTTCGCTTCCCAGCTCTGACGGCTTTTGAAAAAATCTCCTCACGATTGTTATTTTCAAATCCACCCTTTTTTTCCTTTACTTCTTCCATACTTTTAATATTTATAATTATAGGCTATGTTCAGTGGGCAAAAGTAAAAAATAATTTTAATATGCTTATTACATAGTTTTGTAAATTTAATTTTTCCATCACCTAGATAATTAATATTTTATTGTAGTATTTGGGTTAAATCTTTTGATGGCATGTTAAAAGGTTGTATTTTTGTGATTCATTAAATGCTTCTTAAGCGTATGATTAATAGGAGGTTGCTCAGGATTAAAGTGCTGCATGCTTTTTATGCCTATGAAAAACGAGGTAGTGAAAACTTAAATATAGCGGAGAAAGAACTTTTTCATAGTATTGAAAAAACAATGGATCTGTATTATTTACTTTTGCTACTGATGGTAGAGATTGTAGACTATTCAGAATCAAGAATAGATCTTGCTAGAGATAAGAGAAAACCTACTGATGAAGATCTAAATCCAAATACTAAGTTTGCAGAAAATTGGTTTGTTGATGAGCTGGAAAATAATTTAACATTTCGTGATGTAATTGAAAAGAGAAAATTGACCTGGGTAAACAATCGTGAAGTTGTAAGAAAGCTTCATCAGGTTATTACCAGTTCAGAGGATTACCAGGATTATATGAGTAAGTCAACCAACTCTAAGGAGGATAAAAAATTCATTATTACCATATTTACCGACTATATATTTACTTCTGAAGACTTGTATCAATGTCTTGAAGAACAGAGTATTTATTGGAATGATGATGTTGAGTTTACCATTTCCAGAATAATAAAAACCATCAAGAAATCTGTTCCCGGAAGCATTCCTCTTCCTAAAATGGAAGAAGTTTTTACCAACGACGACGATCGGAATTTTGGTAAAAATCTTTTTAGGAAAGCTGTAATGAAGCATAAAAACAATAAGGATCTAATTGGAAAGTTTGTTGAAAATTGGGATGTGGACAGGATCGCTATGATGGATATTCTGATAATGGAACTAGCTATTACCGAGATGGTTGAGTTTTCTGATATTCCGGTTAAGGTTAGTTTGAATGAGTACATTGAACTGGCAAAAATTTACAGCTCTAGGAAAAGTGGAATATTTATAAATGGAATTCTTGATAAGATTACTGAAAACCTTAAAAAGGAAAAGGTCATTGTTAAAAAGGGGAAAGGTTTAATCGGTGAATTATAAAATTAATAGCTAAAGTTGTACAACTAGTTTAAATCTCTTTTCTTTGCAGCCGGAAACATTAGCATATAAATGAATAAAATATATATACCCTAATAAAATTATATTCTGGTGAATAAACTTGTTAGTATATTTTGGATCTCATTTCTCAGTATAATTTTATTTGTTGCGTGTGTTGATAGGAGCGGGAAACAGAATAGTTCTTACAGTTCCCTGAATGATACAATCCAGGGGATACCGCAGATAGAATTTGAAGCTGAAGCACACGATTTTGGAGAAATTGTTCAAGGGGAAGTTGTTAGTTATACTTTTTTTTATGAAAATGCTGGTGAAGGTGGACTGTTGATAACTTCTGCTTCTGCTACTTGTGGTTGTACTATACCAAATTATAGTAAAGAGCCTTTGGCACCAGGTGAACGGGGCAAGCTAGAAGTAGTTTTTGACAGCAAGGGGAAAATTGGAGCACAGAACAAATCAATTGCCATTAGAACCAATGGAACACCAGCAAGAAAAATATTAAATATCCATGTTGAAGTAATAAGCAATAATAACTGAATTAAAATTTAAAACTAAAAATCATTATGAGTAATTTCCTAACAGTATTATTAATGTCACCTCCAGCGGAAGGGTCAAATCCACTAACGACTTTTTTACCATTAATATTAATCATGGCGGTGTTTTATCTTTTTATGATACGGCCACAAATGAAAAAGCAAAAAGAACTAAGAACATACCGTGATAGCCTTCAAAAAGGAGATAAAGTAGTTACTACTGGTGGTATTTACGGTAAAGTTGTAGAGATTAATGATCAGGTTGTAAGCGTTGAAATTGCTGATAAGATTAAGATTAAAATCGATAAGAGTGCAATCTTAAAAAGCTCTAGTGATATAGCAAAGCAGAAGTAGTCTATTTTCTACTTTTTTTAATATTGATTCTAGAGAATAGTGTGGTGGTTGTTAAATCAGGCTGTCAAACTGTGACAGCATAAGATGGGGTAACCGGGGGGCACATTAATAGGTAAAAGTAGTTGAACTAATTTATTTAATTGAAACTAATCCTTTATACCGGTTTGTCTGGACTCTGGGTTCGGACGAAAAAGAAGTTCAACAAGAATTCTCTTATTTTCCTCTTTTTCTTATTTATCTCAGCATTATTCTGGCTTCTTAATGAATTAAATAAGGAGTTCGTTTCAGATGTTAAGTTTCCAGTTCGCTATCAGAATTTAATTGATGATAAAGTGCTGGTAAATGAATTGCCTTCAATTCTAACGGTTAAAATTCAAGCTTCAGGCTTTACTTTGTTGAAATATAAGCTTAGCACAAAGCTGGTCCCCTTAACTCTGGATATAAATACATATGTGTTCAAGCAGAAAAAGAACTCTTCGGAGTATTACTTGCTTACCAAAGACCTGCATGGCAGATTTGAACGGAGATTTTCCAATGAGGTCAGGATCCTGGAGATTTTGCCAGACTCATTGAATTTAGTGTTTGACGAGATGGTTAGAAAGAATTTGCCAGTGATACCAGACATAACTTATACACTGGCCAGGCAATATCTACTAATTGACAGAATAAGAACTTTCCCAGATAGCTTAGAAGCCTCTGGCCCTGCTTCAATAATTGATACATTAAAAGGTATTTATACCGTAAAAAAATCATATCCCGATTTGAAAAATGCTATTACCGAGGAGATTGAATTAATTTCTATGAGCAAAGTATCATTCCCCCGTGAGGAAGTGGAGTTGACAATCCCCGTAGAGCAATTCACTGAAGCTAGCTTCAAAGTTCCCATTAAAGCAGGTAATTTGCCAGATTCTCTAATTTTAAGGACCTTCCCCAACCAGGTAAGTCTTACCTGTATATCCGGACTTGGAACATTTGACAATATTTCATCTGACCTATTCTGGGTGGAAGTAGACTATGAATCTATCCAATCCAGTATAAGCAATAAGCTAAAAGTAAATATTGTATCTTATCCTGATTTTGTACAGTCCGTTAGGATTCATCCAACATATGTAGATTTTATCATTGAAAAGAAATAATGCTTAAGGTTGGTATAACAGGAGGGATTGGAAGTGGAAAGTCATTTATATGTGACATTTTTGAGAGATTGGGTATTCCCATTTTTCATGCTGATATTGTTTCACAGCAGATTGTTGAGAAAGATCCTGAGGTAAAAACAAAAATAATTGAACTTCTCGGTTTTGAGGTATATTCTGACGGTCATTTAAACAGAAATGCGGTATCTGAAATAGTATTTGGGAATAAGGATTTACTCCAAAAACTGAATGACATAGTGCATCCCGCTGTTTTTGAAAGTTTTAATTCCTGGGCTGAGAGTCAAATCAAATACCCTTATATTCTTAAGGAGGCTGCTATTATTTTTGAATCGGGAGCTGAAAAGTACCTGGATTTTGTTATAACAATTTCAGCTCCAGAGGAACTTCGTATTAACAGAGTGACAAAAAGAGACCAGGTTGACCGTAGGAAAGTATTGGATAGAGTCAATAATCAGTGGAATGATGAACAAAGAATGAGAAAATCTGACTTTGTTATTGCAAATGATGAAAAGACTTTACTTTTGCCTCAGATTATAGAAACACATAATACCTTGATCGAGAAGTCAAAAAAAAGAATTAAATAAAATATTGAATAACTGGAAAGTTTATAATTAATTGAAAATGGGAAAATTTGGAAAATGGATAGCTGGCGGATTGGGTTGGGCATTTTTTGGTCCACTGGGAGGAATATTGGGATTTGCCTTGGGATCCATGCTTGATGAGAAACCGAATGGAAGGCCTGGCTTAGGCGGAAGAACAACTACAGGTGCTTTTGCTATGAGTTTTTTGGTTCTTATAGCTGCTGTTATGAAAGCCGATGGGAAAGTGGTACGCTCAGAGCTTGATTATGTCAAACAATATTTGGTTAGGGCCTTTGGTGAAGAATCTGCAGTAGAGGCATTAGGTATGCTTAAGGATATACTGAAGCAGAATATACCACTGGATGATGTATCCAACCAAATTCGACAAAATATGAATTATTCTTCGAGACTTGAACTACTTCATCTGCTATATGGTGTTTCCAATGCAGATGGTCGGGTGAATAAGAATGAGCTGGAGGTTATTGAGAGATTAGCATTCGGTATGGGAATCTCTAATAAAGATAGGGAATCAGTGAAATATATGTTTATTCCACGAACCGATTCTGCTTACAAAATACTTGAAATAAGTCCAACTGCATCTGATGATGAAGTGAAGAAAGCATACAGAAAGATGGCTAAGAAATACCATCCTGATAAAGTTAGCCATTTGGGGGCTGATTTTCAAAATGTGGCGAATGATAAATTCAAAAAGGTAAACGAGGCCTATAGTAATATAAAGAAAGAACGGAATATGGTATAGCCATATTAACCAGGATTTAATAAATTTGAAAAAAAATAATTGTTATGGATTTGAAAGAGATTTTGGCTATTTCGGGAAAACCCGGTTTATATAAATTTATTTCCCAGGGGAGGAATGCAATGATTGTTGAAAATATTGAAGATAATTCAAGAACCAGTGCTTTTGCTACTGAGAAAGTTAGCGCCTTGGAAGATATTGCCATCTTTACAGAAGAAGAAGAAGTTTCCCTCAGGGATGTCTTGAAAAAGATATTTGAAAAGGAGAATGAGGGGGAAGCTATTTCTCACAAAGCCAATTCTCAGGAGTTAAAGAAGTGGTTTGAAGAGGTATTACCAACTTACGATAAAGATAGAGTGTATGTGTCTGATATAAAAAAGGTTGCGCTTTGGTATAATTTGCTTTGTAAAATGAAGATGCTTGATTTTACTGAAGATGAAGAAGAAAGTAAAGAGAAGGAAGTTGATGAAACTGTAGAAAAGACCGAAGCACCTTCATCAGAGGAGTAAGTTTTTTATATGAACCTTACACATCCTTTGTCGAAAGTCAAGGCAAAACGGAAATTTGTCTCCACAGACTTATCGATTAGATCATTTAAAGATATCCAGGAGTATTTTGAAGATTTACTTTTGCGTGAATTTAATTCTGGCAATGATGTTAAACTGTGGTTGCTTGACAGAAGTGAATTGGCTTCCATCCTGGAAGAAAATCTGGCCTGGAGGTATATTAAGATGAATTGCAATACGGCCGATGAAAAATTGGCTAAAAGCTATGGACTTTTTATTACTCAAATTGAACCAGAAGTTGCCAGGTTTTCTAATCTGCTGGATGAGAAGTTTTTCAACTCCCCTTTGAAAAGCGAATTAGATAATAAGGAATTCCTTGTATTCAATCGGTCTCTTAAAACTAGAATGGACATTTTCAGGGAGAAAAACCTGAGCTTGATTTCAGAATTACAAGTGGAAGAGCAAGAATACGGAAAAGTTTCCTCAGAAATGACAATTCCGCATGGAGGGAAAGAAATAACCTTGCAGGAAGCGGCAAATTTTACAAAGGATCCAGATCGTAGTATTCGGAAAGACTTCTTTGAAAGAATAAATAAGCGTAGGCTGAAGGATGCAAATACATTGCAGAACCTGCTAACTTCTTTGATTGCAAAGAGAAATACACTGGCCCAAAATGCAGATTTTGACGATTACCTTGAATATAAATGGGCTGATTTGGGACGATTTGATTATTCTTTTGAGGAGAACATGCAGTTTCATGAAGCCATTGCTTTGGAAGTTTGCCCAATAGTGGATGCAATCATGCTCGAGAGAAAAAAAAGCCTTGGAGTGAATACTTTGCGTCCATGGGACCTGGAAGTAGATCCAGAATTAAAGCCTGCATTAAAGCCCTTTTCATTTGTAGATGAACTAGTGAGCAAAACAATTGTGAGTTTTGGGAAGATTAGAAGCAAATATGGTTCATATATCAGGGAAATGAAGGAGGGCGAATTTTTTGATCTCGATTCAAGAATTGGCAAAGCTCCCGGTGGTTTTAACTATCCTCTCTATGAAAGTAATATCCCATTTATTTACATGAATGCAACTGGCAATCTTCGTGATCTGGAAACTATGTTTCACGAAGGGGGACATGCGATTCATAGTTTTCTAAGTGCCGGACAAAAATTTTTGGATTACAAAGAGCTTCCAGCAGAGGTGGCGGAGCTTGCCTCCATGTCAATGGAACTTATATCTATGGATCAATGGTATCATTTCTTTGATTTTGAGGAGGACTTAAAGCGGGCAAAAAAGACACAATTAGAAGGTGTATTGCAGGTTCTTCCTTGGATTGCAGCTGTGGATAAATTTCAGCACTGGCTTTATAAAAACCCTGTTCATTCGCATCAGGAAAGGAATAATACCTGGTTGGAAATAATGGATGTTTTCGGTAGTAAAATTGTTGATTGGAAGGGATTTTCAAAGGAAAGAGAATATATGTGGCAAAAGCAGCTTCATATTTTTGAAGTTCCCTTATATTATGTTGAGTATGGAATTGCCCAGTTAGGAGCTATTGCAATATGGAAAGAATATAGAAGAAATCCTGAAAAAGCACTGGATCAATTTGAGGCAGCATTATCTCTTGGATATTCTGTTCCGATACCTGAAATTTACAAAACAGCTGGAATTTCGTTTGATTTTTCGCAGGATTATGTGAGGGAGTTAATGGATTTTGTATCAGAGGAACTGAGTAATCTAAATTAGTACAAGCACCTTCCTTTCATTTTTATAGAAAGAATTTTATTTTCGAATTCGATAAAAATTAATATAGAATTATTACAAATATTCTATTCGATTATTTATTCCTTTGCAAATTAATTCCAATTTCTATTTCTAGAGGGCTTTCATAGAAGGTTAAAATTGTATTTTGTCATAAAAATATTTATTTATAAAAATTTTAGATTAGCGTTATGTGTGGTATTGTGGGAGTATTCGACTTAAAAACCGATGTGGATAAACTTAGGCCACAGGTACTGGAAATGGCTAAGAAAATTCGTCACCGTGGGCCAGACTGGTCAGGGATCTATTGTAGTGATAATGCAATTCTTGCACACGAACGACTATCTATAGTTGATCCAGCCTCTGGTAGACAGCCTCTATACAGCAAAGATGGGAATTTAATTCTCGCTGTAAATGGAGAGATTTATAACCATGTGGAATTAAGGAATGATCTCAAAGAGGAATATGAATTTCTAACAAAATCAGATTGTGAAATAATCCTGGCTTTATACAGGGAAAGAGGAATCGACTTCTTAGATGACTTGAATGGTATATTTGCTTTTGCATTATATGATAAAGAGAAAAATGTCTACTTGATTGGTCGTGATCATATTGGAATTATTCCACTGTACATGGGATGGGATCAATTTGGAAATTTCTATGTAGCCTCTGAGTTGAAATCACTTGAAGGAGTGTGTACAAAAATTGAAGAATTCCCGCCAGCACATTATTTTTACAGTGAAGAGGGGGAAGTGAAATCCTGGTATAAACGCGATTGGATGGATTATGAAAGTGTAAAAAATAATAGCACCAGTATTGATGAATTACGGGAGGCTATGGAAGCTTCGGTTCATCGTCAGTTGATGTCAGATGTTCCCTATGGAGTATTGTTATCAGGAGGATTAGACTCTTCAATAACATCGGCAATAGCCAAGAAATTTGCAGCAAAGAGGATTGAAACAGAGGATACTCAGGATGCATGGTGGCCACAATTGCACTCATTTGTAATTGGACTTGAAGGTTCACCTGACCTACTTGCAGCTCGAAAAGTGGCAGATCATATTGGAACAATCCATCATGAGATTCATTATACTATTCAAGAAGGTGTTGATGCTATTCGAGATGTGATTTACCATCTGGAAACCTATGATGTAACAACCGTAAGAGCATCTACTCCTATGTATATGTTGGCAAGGGTAATTAAATCCATGGGCATAAAAATGGTACTTACGGGGGAAGGAGCTGATGAGTTATTTGGGGGTTATCTCTATTTCCATAAAGCACCCAATGCAAAAGAATTTCATAATGAACTTTTGAGAAAGGTTGATAAATTGCATTTGTACGATTGTTTGAGAGCAAACAAATCATTGGCCGCCTGGGGTGTGGAAGGCCGGGTGCCATTTCTGGATAAGGAATTTATTGATGTGGCAATGCGTATAAACCCTGAGGATAAGATGATTAAAGATGGGCGCATGGAAAAATGGCTTGTCCGTAAAGCTTTTGAGGGTTCTTTACCAGAAGATATTACCTGGAGGCAGAAAGAGCAATTTTCCGATGGAGTTGGATATGGCTGGATAGATACACTGAAGGAGATCGCCTTGAAAGAGGTTTCTGACGATCAGATGAAAAATGCGAAATATAAATTTCCTGTCAATACTCCACAGTCAAAGGAAGAATACGTTTACCGATCTATATTTAGTGAGTTTTTTCCCAGCGACCAGGCTGCCGCGTGCGTACCTTCTGTGCCTTCTATTGCTTGCAGTACCAGTGAGGCACTGGAATGGGATATATCGTTCAAGAATAATGCTGATCCTTCAGGGAGAGCGGTAAATACAGTTCATGAACAAGGAACAGAATTCCGGGAATCTTAGCTTTAACCTTTATTTTTAGCCTCTTCCCAAAAGGTATCCATCTCTTCCAGGGTCATTTCTCGGATTGACTTACCAATTTCATTGGCCTTTTGTTCTATATATTGAAACCGATCAATGAATTTAAGGTTAGTTCGTTGTAGAGCATTCTCAGGATCAATACCATACAATCGAGCAGCATTAATTAGTGAGAACATTAAATCGCCAAACTCCGCCTCAATTTCTTTAGAATTATTTAATGCAGAGTCTTTTGGAGCTTTTGTCAACTCTAATTTTAACTCATTGATCTCCTCTTCAACCTTTTGCCAGACTTCTTCCTTCTCTTTCCAGTCAAAACCTACCCCGTGCACTTTTTCCTGGATTCTATTGGCTTTAACCATGGCAGGCAATGAAAGAGGGACTCCTGTGAGAACACCCTTTCGCCCTTCTTTAAGTTTAATCTCTTCCCAATTTTGAAGGACATCTTCAGCACTATCCACTTTCACGTTACCATAAATATGTGGGTGTCTAAAAATGAGTTTTTTAATAATGGATTCCAGTACATTTGTAATATTGAAATCATCGGTTTCAGATCCAATTTTAGAATAAAAAACGATGTGCAGCATCAGGTCACCCAGTTCATTTCTAATTTCTTTACTGTCTTCTTTTAGAATAGCATCACCAAGTTCATAGGTCTCTTCAATGGTTAGTTTCCTGAGGCTCTCAAAGGTTTGCTCTTTGTCCCAGGGGCATTGAGCACGTAATTCGTTCATAATACCTAACAATCTGCCAAACTCCTTCTCTGCTTTTAAAATGTCAGATTTTTCCATCTATATCCTGAAATTTATTTCTGTATTAAAATTAGTTAACATAATTGCCATCAAAAGTAAAGAAATCGGAATAGTGTGAAGCTTCTTCTTCTTAAGAAAAGTATTGTTAGAAGTCTTGTATTATTCCATGAACTTTACCCGGACAACGGAATTGGTACTTAGACCCAGAAGATCAGCTGCATTGCCTCTATTGATAGCGATTTCTAAAAGATCAATTGAATTGAAAATAGCCAGCAATTCACCCATGGTTGTCTCACCATAATTGCTGTTGATTTTTTTTACCTTATAATGATCGCTCTGGATTGAGATTTCGAACTTTCTGCCAAGTCCAATACGATCAAAAAGCTCTCGGGTAATGTTGGTAATGGCATTTCTGTATGAATCAATGAATATGACACTACCTGTAATGGTTAATTCGTCAATGGCAGCTCTAAGAGGGATTGTTTTCGTGAATTTCGATGTGGTTTTACCCAGCTCAGACATCTTTTTCCCCTGGACAATTTCACAGGCTATTCTTGCAAATACAGTCAGTTCAGGGAAAGTTACCTGATTGGTGTCTTCCGTTTTTATTTCAATAACTTCCTTAGGCTCATCTTTAAAAAGCAAACCGAAAATCCCAGTGTCATAGCTTAAGAAATATTGCTTATCTACCGAAATCATCAGAAATCTGGGTTTTGAAACAGATGTTGAGTTTACTCCAATGATATGAATGGTCCCATCAGGAAAGTGGCTATAGCTATTTTTAATTAAGAAGGCAGCATGACGAACATTAAAAGAAGGAACCTGGTGCGAAATATCAACAATATTTACTCCCGGACACAAGCCATTTAATTGGCCTTTTATTGCGGCCAGGTAGTAATCATCTTTATTCCAGTCAGTAGTTAAAGTAATTATGGGCATTGGTAATAAAAAACCTTCATAAATGATATCAAGCTCAAAAAATGGACTTATTTTTGTTGGATACAAAAGTAATGATAATTACGAGATCTTTATGGTTGAAAAGCTGATAACTTTAGAAGGTATTGATCCAAAATCTTTTTATGGGGTCCATAACAAATTTCTTAATAAAATATCTTCTGTCTTTCCAAAATTAAAAATTGTGGCCAGAGGTGATGTACTGAAAGTACAGGGTGATGAAAAGGAGATTGAACTTTTCGAAAATAAAATGAGTGATATTATCAGTTACCTTGAGGATCACAATGAATTATCAGAGTCTGAGATTGCCAGGATCCTGAACAGTACAGAGGAAGAAACAATAATTTGGAACGGATCCAGAAATGATGTTCTGATATATGGGAATAGTGGAAAACCGATCCAGGCAAGGACTATAAATCAGCAACTATTGGTTGATGATTATTCAACGAACGATTTACTAATTGCTGTTGGGCCTGCTGGTACGGGGAAAACGTATACTTCTATTGCTCTGGCTGTTAGGGCTTTGAAAAATAATGAAGTGAGAAGAATTGTGCTTACCAGGCCAGCTGTGGAGGCAGGAGAACATTTGGGTTTTCTTCCAGGAGATGTAAAAGATAAACTGGATCCTTACCTGCAACCTCTTTATGATGCATTACGAGATATGATTCCTCCGAAAAAACTTGCAAATTATATTGAAGATGAGGTAATTCAAATTGCTCCATTGGCTTTCATGCGAGGAAGAACACTTGAAAATGCTTTCGTGGTTATGGATGAAGCACAAAATGCTACTCTTAACCAATTGAAAATGTTTTTAACCAGGATGGGAGTTAATTCTAAATTTATTGTCAATGGTGATGTTACTCAAATTGATTTGCCTTTTAAGCGAGATTCAGGCCTGGTTATGGCTATAGATATCCTGGATGGGATACCGGGAATTTCTGTTATCGAATTTGACGAAAGAGATATTGTGAGACATCAGCTGGTTAAAGATATAGTCAGGGCCTATGCTAAATTTGATGGCTCTGAAAAAAAATCTGAAAAATAAAAAAATTCAATAAATGAAAAAGAATCCGATGAGGACCAGGGGAGCCCAGAATGTCTTCTTTTTTTAGGTTTTTTTTATTTAAATGATTATCTTTTGTAACTAATTTTTAAATGTTTAATATGAGTTCTGCAATTGTAAAAACAGATTTTTCGTTTCCAGGTATAAAAAGCAAATACGAAGGAAAAGTACGCGACGTTTATCGTGTTAAAGATTATATGGTTATGGTCGTTTCCGACCGAATTTCTGCGTTTGATGTAATTCTCCCAAAAGGAATCCCATATAAAGGACAGGTTTTAAATCAAATCGCTGAGAAATTCCTGGACGCTACCAATGACATTGTTCCAAACTGGAAAATGAATTGTCCTGATCCGAATGTAACCATTGGCCACTATGTTGAACCTTTTAAGGTTGAGATGGTTATCAGAGGTTACTTAACAGGTCATGCCTGGAGGGAGTACAAAGAGGGCAAAAGGCAATTATGCGGAGTGGCCCTTCCTGAGGGAATGAAAGAGCATCAAAGGTTTCCTGCACCCATAATTACACCCACTACAAAGGCTGAATTTGGCCATGATGAAGATATTTCAAAAGAGGAAATAATATCTTCAGGCCTTGTTAGTATTGAAGATTATAACAAGCTGGAAGATTACACATACAAGCTTTTCAAACGTGGAACCCAGATGGCAAAAGATATGGGCTTGATACTTGTTGACACAAAATATGAATTTGGGAAAAAGGATGGAACTATCTACCTGATTGATGAAATACATACACCTGATTCATCCAGGTACTTTTATAGGAGTGGGTATACTGAAAGATTTGACAAAGATGAACCCCAGAAACAACTATCAAAAGAATTTGTCCGGGAATGGCTCATTGAGAAAGGCTTCCAGGGTAAGCCAGGCCAAACGGTGCCGGATATGCCTGATGATTTTGTTCAAAAAGTATCGGAAAGATATATTGAATTATTTGAAAGTATTACAGGAGAGAAATTTCAAAAATCAGATATCTCTGATATTAATGGGCGGATCGAGAATAATATATCCGACTTTGTAGTGAAAAACTAGTTACTGTTTGAAACCAGGCTTACTTAATATACTTCTTAATTATTTTATCAATTCTTTTCTCAATTTCAGGAAGCTCTCTGAAGGGTTCTCTTTGATATATTTTCTTTTCACGCAATTCTTCAATGCTCTCCAGATCGCCTGGTTGGTAATGCAATTGACGTTCTGATATGCCTAAGATTCCTGGTAGTTCTTCAAAACAAAATCCATATATGTTTTTAATCATCGATTCTTGCTCATGTTGAAGCCCAAGATCATTTATAGCAGATTGAAAGTCCTCACTGTTAACAAATCCTCTTTCATTTCTATAGTATAGATCTTTACGTTCATGAAATACTTCAATATGCATAGGGTCGAGCACACGAGCCATATCTAGAGAGAATTCTATGAACCTGTGATTCAGGAATTTTATCATACCAAACTCTCCAGGATTCATTAGATTCAGTTTTGCGGAGCTTCTATACCATTTTCGCTCGAGCTTGATCAGTTCATATCGATCCATTTTTTCTGAAAGCAAGCCCTTGGCCTGCTTTAGAACGGATTTAGATTTCGCCGTCTTTTTTGCTTCGCCCAAAAAATTAGCCAGGCAAATTTGAATGTTAAATGTATCTAAGTTTATTTTATATTTCTCCAGGCATTCGAAGAGGTAGTTTATTGATTTTTCAATATTATATGATTTAATTAACTGAGCCATAGTGATATGTAGGTTCAGGAAATAGGGGTCTGATTTTGGTGATTTGGCAATATTCTTTTCAAGGTATTTTTTAATTTCTTTTATTTCATAGTTTGTATCCTTCTTCATGTAGGAGATGAGTTTATTCATACAAACAACGAGAGCCGTATTTTTCTCTTCCTGGTAATACTCTGCCAGATCTTTGAGGAAATCAATAGCTGCTGAATATCCTTTGGTTTTTCGGATGCGTGTCGCTTCTATCATAAGCTTATGAACATCAGCGCCCGGTACTTTTTTTCGTTTGGAGGCAGGAGATTCTCCACGAGAGGAAAACAATTCTTCTTCTGTATTGAAGGGTAATTTATTGTCGGTAATAGCTACGTCAGGCTTGGAAGGCTTAATTTTTTTAAATTGTTGTAGCCAGTTTTTTAAGAAATTGATCATTTCCCGCTAAGTATTAAACTGAAGATAATTTATAAGGAACTTAAGATACAAATTAATAGTATCCCCAACAAAAAAAACTTCCATTTAATGAACTCTTTAACTTAATCACGGCAACAAATTGATGGAATAATTATTTATTGTGTTCAATACACAATATTTGTCTTGAAATAAGGGTTTTGTTTTACCGAATGTCTTATTAAATTTGTGGGATATTTTTAAATTCCTCTTTTAAGTAACAGAATGGTAAACCACCGTATTTTATTCACTTTTTTTCTAACGTTTCTCTTATTAAGTTTTCCTGTTTTTGCTCAGGAAAATGAAGTTCAGGTTAAAAAATCAACAGAAAGAGTTCTTATCGAAGGAAATGTGTATTTTATTCACCTTGTAAAAAAGGGGGAGACCGTTTACTCTATCTGTAAAGCCTATTATATTTCACCAAAAACACTTTCCAGAGAAAATCCTGCTATCATTGTTGGCCTTCAACCTGGACAGGTTTTGAAGATTCCTGAAAGTTCAGATGTTGAAGGGTTTTCTCCTGATATGAACGGTTTTATTTTACATAAGGTAGAGGAGGGAGAAACATTTTATTCTATTTCAAGGCGGTATAATATTTCCATTAAGGAAATTGAAGAAATGAATCCAGATTTGGATCTAAATGATATTCCTACTGAAACAGTTATTAAAATTCCAAGAATTGATTTTCAGCCTGAAAAGCAAGACTTTCCAGTATCGGATAAAAAATACCTTTTTTACAGGGTGGAGTATAAAGATACCTATTATTCTCTTTCTAAGAAGTTTGGCATAAGTATTAGGAAGCTAAAACGGGCGAATGAAGACAAAAAAGACGGATTACCGCTTGGTGATGTTATTCGGATTCCCAGAACTCCAAAAACAGAGGTATTGTTGGCTGCCAAGCCGGATACCATTACAGTAGTTCATGTTGAGATGAAAGATACCGTTTGTGAACATAAACCACTGGTATATTTTAATAATTCTGTGAAAGTGGCTATGTTATTGCCCTTTTACCTCGATGAAAACATTGAGAGGGAAATTGTTGATTCCAGCAGGACAGATCAATATGGAAATACTATTAGGAAAGTAACTGTCAGGGATGAAAACTGGATCTACAATAAAAGCTTGAGGTTTATTGAATTTTATGAAGGTGCCCTATTGGCCCTAGAAGATATTAAGAACAGAGGAATGGCTGTTGAGTTATATGTTTTTGATACAGATCAGGATTCAAGGAAAGTTGAAAATATTGCCAGGAGCCGGGTTTTAGAAGATATGGATTTAATAATCGGTCCGGTTTATTCCATGAATTTATCCATAATTTCAGATTATCTAAGCAATAAAAATATTCCAATAGTTTCACCATTTGTACAGAAGGATGAATTGTTGTGGGCAAACTCTTCTTTATTTGAGGCCAATCCATCAAACTCAGTAGAAGATGCGGTTTTATCAGGTATTGTAGCTACAGATTACAATAAAAACATAGTCCTTGTTCATGCCGGCGACACCGTTGAAAGAGAAAAGGTAAACAAATTTAAAAGGGCTTTGATGGATTCGTTAAGGCAATATGGACCACTTGATGATGTAAACTTAAAGGAAGTATATTATTCTGAAAATCGCGCCCGAAGAGATACCATTAATGAAATTAAAGATGCCCTTTTGGAGAATGAGGCAAATTCAATTGTGGTTATATCAGAGAGAGAAACTTTTGTAAGTGAGGTTCTTGCAAAGATATTTTCGCTTTCGAAAGAATATGAACTTAAGGTGTTTGGTTTTCCTGAGTGGCAACAATTCAGAAACATCCAACTTGAGTATTTCCATAACATGGATTTATTTATCCTTACGCCCTATTTCCTAGATTATAATCGTAATGATGTTGTAGATATTTTAAAAAGGTATAGAGAAAAATTTAGTACAGAACCAGCAAGCAATAGTTTTGCATGGATCGGGTATGATATCATGTATTACTTCCTTTCGGGAATTGGAACATATGGTGATGAATTCATGGATTGCTTTCCAACCTATAAGGCTAAATACTTAATTACGGATTTAAGATTTAAAAAATTAGGTTTTGGAAGCGGAGCAATAAACCAGAAGTTATTCTTGTTGCAGTATACCAAAGATTTCAGGGAGGTAGAAGTTCCCTTCCCTCCAAGGCCGGAAATTGATCGTTATCGTTTCTTCTTTGATGAATATTAACAGTCTTGTTAATATTTCTAATTAGTTTCCCGAAGCATATCCCTTACGTTTTCCAGGCTTCCATCTACGCTTGCAGGCTTCAAATTCAATATTTTACATATCAAGGGGTAGATATCAATATTATCAAATGTGGGATGAGCATATGCCTCTTTAAAGGCAGGTCCATATGCATAAAATATTGCATGCATATCTGTGTTCCTGTTATCATATCCATGCGTTCCGCCTGTGAAGGGTGGGGGTGCCTCTTTCCAGGAAACTATCCACGATGAATCGGCTGTAAGAATGAAATCTCCTGTCCTAGGGTTTGTCCCATAATGAAACCGGTCGGGTACTTCTCCATATTTCCAGGCTGATACATGAGGAATTTGTTGAAGTGATTCCCATGCTTTATCATAGTGCTCCGGGTGTGCAAATAAATTATAATTTGGGTTTCCTCCTTCAATGGCATTAAACCAGGCTGTATCAAGGTATTCATAGAGATTTATCCACCGAGTGGAAGAAGTTTCTCCCATTCCATGGTCAGAAGTAATGATAACATTAATATTTTCCGCAAATTCAACTTGTTCCAATTTGTCCATAAAAACACCCAGGAGACTATCGAGATAAATTATTGTCTTCCCCAATTCCGGATTATGAGGTCCCAGGTAATGGCCTTTGCTGTCAGGTTCATTTACATACCAGGTTATGAGGTGAGGTCTTTCTTTTTCGGGCAATTGAAGCCAGGCCATTACAGTATCAATTCTCTGGTGAAAAGGGAAGGAATGATCATAGGGTTTCCAAAAACTGGGATATGTTGCCATAATGGGAGCCTCAGAACCTACCCAGAAAAAAGAAGCTGATTTAATTCCTTGTTTTTCAGCAGTAACCCATATAGGTTCTCCTCCATAAAAATCAGGGTTTTCAACAGAGCTCCTGTCTGAAATAGAATATCTCATTTGCATTTCTGGATCATAAAAACTATTGTTTACAATACCATGATGATCAGGGTAAAGGCCCGTGACAATTGTATAATGATTAGGAAAAGTTTTGGTCGGAAAGCTTGGTTTTAGTGACTTTGCTTTGGTTCCCTTGGACGAAATTCTATCGAAATTGGGTGTAGGATACAACTGGGTGTAATCCCATCTGAATCCATCCATTGAAAGCATTATGAGGTAGGTGGGTTCTTTTGCTGATTTATTTGATTGGTCATGGCATCCTGAGAGAAAGACAATCAATAGAATGGAGGAAACTAAGAGAGGGAGCCTGGTAATTTTCATGTTATCTGTAAAATATCATTCGGTTTTAATACAATTCTATTCTTATCCTATTTTATTACCTTCTTGTCCTTTGCACTGACAAACAAGACATTGCCAATGCCATCAAAGCCTTTGAATAATTCTGTTTTATCATGCTTCAAATGTTCTGCTGTAAAACCAATTAGAGTTAAGCCAGCATCTTTTGACTTATCATTTATAGTTTCTCGGATATTCATTTCCTGATTTTGTATAATTACCTCAATATTTTTCGCAGCAATAGGCAATCTGCCCTCTTTAATCAGGTCTGTTAAATCCTTCTTGGTTTCCTCAAAATCTGTTTCCTTACACACAAGGAAAATCTTTATCATGCCCTTTCCCCAGTCAGGATGATTAAGGATTATGTAGCTAAGAAGGATCATCAGGTTCATATTTTCATGATCATAATTATTGATCCAAATATGAATCCCATTCTTAAATTCGATTTCTCTTTTCGAACTTCCCAGGACACAAACATCGTAATCACCTGATCTCACCAATGCATAATTATCAATTATCCTATCAAGTTTTCTAGTATCACTTTTACTAAATTCAAATAGGATCATATTATTTTCCATGCCTGAAATGCCAGGAAGTTGTATTATTTGCGCGATGGCAGAAGTATAAGAAGGAGAGATAATAGTATCAATATACAAGTGTGAGTTCTCTTGTTCAGATTTGTCTATAAGCCTGTCCATTACAACTTTTGATTCCTTATGGGTAGCGGTGGAATAATATCCTTCAATCAGGTGAATATAGGTTCCAAATCCATAACGGTATGAAATCCAGTTCAGTAGTCGAAAGGCATCATCTCGTATGAAACTATCATCCGATACACAAACAACGGCAGGCCTCCATTTTTTTTTGCTGCCTATTTTTTTTGATTTCTGAAGGTAGACCTGAATATTTCGGTTTATTTGAAAAATTGCTGACTGAAATATTACCTCAATGCCCCCTCTGCTTTTGTGATAGTTATTTATAAAAAGGTAAATTATTATGATGAAAATAAACGCAAAAACCGAATACAGAGGATCAATTTTAATCATCAGAATCATACTAATGAGGAACCCGGCCAGGGATATATACCATCTTGAGCGGAAGGATGGTCTGTAGGATGGATCTGCACCGAAATGATGTAAAAAAGAGATGAGGCATATGGTGCCGTAGGTAACCATGAAAAACATAGTGATAATACCTGCAACAGCATTTACATCACCAAGTATTACAAAAATCAAGGCGATTGCACTGGTAACTAGTGTGCTATTGTAAGGTTCATTTGTCTCGCCTTTTCCTTTTGATAAAAAATTATTTAAGCCTGAGGTGGGAAAGGAACGGTCCCCGCCTAGAGCCTGCAATGTTCTGGGTGCAACCATAATGGAACCCAATGCTGACGAAATAGTTGAGGCAGCCAATCCCAAGGGAATAATTATGGGGCCATAAAGGGCAATCCTGCTCATCACCAATTGGTCATTCATCAGGTCATTCGGATCAGAAGAAATATTCAATTTCCATGAGATAAAAAAGTAGATTATCATTCCTGAAAATGTAGCCAAAAGAGTACCTAATGGAATCGATTTTGAAGGTTTTTTTAGATCCCCAGATAGACCCACCCCAGCAGTCATTCCAGTAAATGCCGGGAATACTATAGCAAATACCAGAAAAAACTGATTCATGTTTCTGAAGGTGCCTGAAAAAATGTTCCGGCTGGCTGTTTCCATGAATTCCGTTTTGCCAAGAAAGAAAAAAGTTAGGGATATAAACAATATGGCTACAACACCATACAATACCGTAACACCAATGTTGGCTCCTTTTTTGACCATCAACCAGGTAAGAAGCAATAAAGCAGGTACGCTAATTACCTGACGGGGAAGAATAAAATCATACCTTTCCTTAACAAAATTAAAGAACGGTTCGAAAGCTTCAGTAAAAGCTATAATATAGAAGGCAACACTAATGGCCTGTGAAAAGAAAAGAGAAATACCAATGGTGGCACCAATGTTTAATCCAAATGAACGTGAGATTATAAAATACTCACCACCACCTTCGACTTTTTCATTCGTGGCAATTTCTGAGATGGCCATTGCCGTTGGAATAGCAACCATATGACCAACCACAATGATTAGCCCAACACCCATAAATCCAAGTGTTCCAACAGCAAAACCAAAACGCAAGAATAATATGGCTCCCAATATCGTTGAAATAGCTGTAAAGAAAACAGGAGCTGTGCCTAAAGTCTTTTTATGGTTGTTTTGAGACATCTGATTCTAATTAGAGCAATAGTGATTTTTGAATACAATTCTTGACGATAAAGATATTAAGAATTGTTATTATTGGATTTTTTTGAACCATTTTTTGTAATAATTGTTCTAAAATTGAGAACCTTTATATTTTACTAACTTTGTCGGCTCTTTTGGTATAATGGTAAAAGTTTCGTCACATAAAATACTATTTTTCATTATTTTTTTGATGTTGATTGTTCCTAATGGAATGGGTCAGGAAAGCTTTACTATAAGTGGAACTATCCTCGATGAAGAAAGTGGTGAAGTTCTCATTGGGGCAACCGTATATGTCCAGTCATTGGAAAGAGGAACTGCTGCCAATGAATATGGATTTTACTCTCTTACTTTACCGGCTGGAAAATACAATGTAGCGTATAATTATCTTGGATTTGAAATTAGGCAAATTAGAATTAATCTTACCTGGGATCTGAAGCAGGATGTGGAGTTGACTTCTTCGTCAAGACAGATTGAAGAGGTTGTAGTAAAGGGTACAAACCCTGATGCCAATGTACGTTCTACCGAGATGAGTGTTACAAAGTTATCTGTTAATGAAATTAAGACTATTCCTGTTTTGTTTGGTGAGCAGGATGTATTAAAAACCATTCAACTCCTTCCTGGTGTTCAGGCTTCAGGAGAAGGTAGTACGGGTTATTATGTGCGCGGTGGAGACGCAGGACAAAATCTTCTTCTATTAGATGAGGCCAATGTTTATAATCCTTCTCATCTGCTGGGATTTTTCTCAGTTTTTAATTCAGATGCTATAAATGATATTATGCTGTATAAAGGAGGAATCCCAGCTGAATATGGAGGGAGAATTTCTTCAGTTCTCGATATTAATATGAAGAATGGCAATATGAGAAAATACCATTTATCTGGTGGTATTGGACTTATTTCTTCCCGACTAATGTTTGAAGGGCCTATTAAAAAAGACAAGGGTTCATTCCTTATAACAGCAAGGAGAACATATGCAGATATTTTCTTGAAATTTTCAAGAGATACTTTAATTAATAACAACACACTTTTTTTTTACGATCTGAATTTAAAGGCCAATTATAAGCTAGGTGATAACGATAGGATATATCTATCTGGGTATTTTGGTAGAGATAGGTTTCTTTTTCAACAGAGGTTTGGGATAGAATGGGGGAATGCAACGGCCACATTTCGCTGGAATCACCTGTTTAGCAATAGGCTGTTTTTAAACAGTACTTTTATCTATAGCAACTATAATTATGTGTTTAAGATATTAGAGGGAGACAATAAGCTCGATATAGTGTCCTCTATTCGGGATTTTAGCCTGAAAGAAGATTTTCAGTATTTTATAAACCCTGAAAACACACTAAAGTTTGGTGGACAGCTGATTCATCATACATTTATTCCGGGAGAGGTAAGCGCCGATGATTATTTTCAGATCAATAATGTGAAATTACCGGAAAAATATGCACTTGAACCTGTAGCTTATATTTCGCACCAGTATCAACCCTATTCATGGTTGAGCCTGGATTATGGACTTCGTTTTTCCTATTATTTAATGATTGGGCCAGGTGATGCCTATACTTTTGATGATACTGGTAATGTTGTGGATAGTGTGCATTATGCTTCAGGGAAAGTAATGACCCAGTATCCAGGGCTTGGACCCAGGATTAATGCAAACTTCAGGATTTCAAATAAACAATCAGTTAAGTTATCCTACAACCGAATTTATCAATATATCCATCTTCTATCTAATACAAGTTCAGAAAGTCCTACAGATGTATGGGTGCCCAGCAGTAATATTGTTAAGCCCCAGATAGGAGATCAGGTAGCTGTGGGTTACTTCAGGAATTTTAAAGACAATGAGTGGGAGACTTCCGTAGAGGCCTACTACAAGAACATGCTCAACCAGATTGATTATAAAAATGGAGCAGAAATTCTACTAAACGAATTGGTTGAATCACAGCTTGTATTTGGAAGAGGCTGGGCCTATGGACTTGAATTTCTTGTAAGGAAAAATCAGGGGAAATTACATGGTTGGATTAGCTATACCCTGGCCAAGTCTATGAGGAAATTTGATGCAGTCAATTCTGGTACGCCCTATCCGGCCAAGCAGGACAGAACGCATGATGTATCTGTCGTTGTTGTTTATGAATTGAATGATAAGTGGTCCTTTTCAGGCACTTTTGTCTATTATACGGGAAATGCTGTTACTTTTCCTAGTGGGAAATACCCGGTTGAAGGCAAAACAGTTAATATGTATACTGAAAGAAATGGATACAGAATGCCGGCATATAACAGGCTGGATATTGGAGCTACCAGAATGGGGAAGAAAAGAGATCGCTTTGAGTCAAGCTGGAATTTCTCAATATATAATGTTTATGCCCGAAAGAATGCATGGGCAATAAGTTTTAGGGAAGATGAAAATGATCCCACAAAAACCAATGCAGTTCGATTGTCATTATTTTCTATTGTGCCTTCAGTAACCTGGAATTTTAAATTTTAAATGATAAGCTAAACTTAGTATTACTAAAAAGGAATGAAAAAAATAGACCTTAAAATAAATATTAACAGTTTAGGATCTGCAATCTGTAATTTGCAACCAGTTTAATATGAAAAGAGCTTTTTTTATATCAATAATTCTTTCTGTCATATTAATTTCATGTGAGGATATCATTTATGTAGACCTAAATGATGTTCCACCACAGTTAGTTATAGAAGGAACTATTTCAAATTTGGAAGGACCCTACCAGGTTCGGCTAAGCAAAAGTACTGATTACTATAATCCCAGTGTCTATCCTCCTGTGAACGATGCAATAGTGGAAATAATCGATGATGATGGGAACAATGAGGTTTTGTTAGGCAATAGTGAGGGGATTTATACAACAGAGAATATTAAAGGTGAAGTTGGTCGGAAATATACGCTAAAAGTAACATCTGAGGGCGAAGAATATACTGCTGAAAGTTTTATGGAAAAAATTGTAAATATTGATTCCTTAAAGGTGGAATATCTTCCTGAGACAGGATTTATTGAATCAGGATATTATATGCATTGCTTTTTTCAAGACCCCCCTGATACTACTAATTACTATAGGGTAAGAGCTTATATAAATGGGATCATGGATGAATCGTTATACCTTATAGACGACCGATTCACAGATGGCAAGATCATTGATTCTTATCTGTTTCAAACTCCATTTCAAATGGGTGATACTGCGTATATTGAACTCATATCAATTGATTATCCCGTATATGACTACTATATTACCCTCTCTGATATTCTAACCTTTCAGGGTGGGGGAAGTCCCTCAAATCCTGCTAATCCAAACACAAACCTATCCAATGGTGGACTTGGGTATTTTGGCGCTCTTGCAGTGGATAGAGATACTCTGATACTGCAAGAATAATCTTCAACACTTTTATGGTCCCGCTTGAATAGGACATTTGTCATGCGATTTTTTTGGAATTCTATTTAAAATGTGATAAATGAATTTATCTTTGCTTGCCTAAAGCTTTAGTTTCAAATGAGTAAACAACAGGTTCAAAAAAAATCTCTTACCACCAAGTTTCTTAATATAGTTGAAAGAGGGGGGAATGCACTTCCTCACCCTGCTACACTTTTTGCAATTTTTGCTTTAACAGCTCTTGTATGTTCAGCAATCGCCTCATGGGTAGATTGGACTGCAATTCATCCGGCTACCAATGAAATTATTGAACCAGTAAATCTACTCTCTAAAGAAGGCCTTCACCGAATACTTCTTGACATGGTGACAAACTTCACAGATTTCGCTCCCTTAGGGATAGTATTGGTTGCCATGCTTGGTATAGGCATCGCTGAGAGCAGTGGATTGATAGGAGCCGCCATTAAATTATTGGTTCAGTCGGCTCCAAAGAAAATCATGACTTTTGTTTTGGTGTTTGCAGGAATTCTGTCAAATACTGCAAGCGATGTGGGATATGTACTATTGATTCCTTTAGCAGGTGTGATATTTATTTCGATTAACAGGAATCCTATTATTGGTATGGCTGCTGCTTTTGCTGGTGTCTCTGGAGGCTTTAGTGCAAATTTATTTATAGGTACAATTGATCCTTTATTGGCTGGCTTATCAACTGAAGCAGCTCAAATTGTTGATACTACCTACGAGGTTAATCCCACAGCAAATTATTACTTCATGGCTGTTTCAACTTTTATAATAGCTTTTGGAGGTACCTGGGTAACTGAAAAAATAGTTGCCCCGAGGCTAGGAGAGTATACAGGGAAGGATAAGGATGTAAAAATCGAGGGATTAACTCCACTTGAGCGAAAAGGCTTGCGTTGGGCTGGATTAACTGGGTTGGCTTTTATGATTCTGATTGCAGCAGGACTAATACCTGAGAATGGTATCCTGAGGGCCTTAGATGATGGCAGTATATTGCGCTCTCCTGTTATTAAAGGAGTGGTTGCACTTTTATTTCTTCTGGCAAGTTCAATGGGGATTGTTTATGGAGCTATCACCAAAAAATACAGAAGCGATGCCGATGTGATGATAGGTATGGGAGAAACCATGAAAACGCTGGGTTTGTATATTGTATTGGTGTTCTTTGCTGCACAATTTGTTGCTTACTTTAAATGGTCAAACCTGGGAATTATTTTTGCAATAAATGGAGCCAATTTAATTGCTGCTTCCAACATAGGCTTAATTCCCCTTTTGCTTTTATTCATTCTTTTGTCGGCCACAATCAATATGTTAATGGGAAGTGCTTCTGCCAAATGGGCTATAATGGCACCTGTTTTTATTCCAATGTTCATGTTCCTTGGCTATTCACCCGAACTTTCACAGGTGGTTTATAGGATTGGAGATAGTGTCACCAACATAATATCTCCCATGATGAGTTTTTTCGCTCTTATCATAGCTTTTATTCAAAAATACGATAGCAAAGCTGGGATTGGGACTATTATTGCAACTATGCTACCTTATTCTATTGCGTTTTTTATATTGTGGTCTATTTTGCTTATTATCTGGGTTTTACTTGGACTCCCATTAGGGCCAGGTGCAAGTCTTTATTATGAAATGCCTGAAACGGTAAAGCTGTTTTAATAGTTATTGGAAGTTCAAAGAAAATATAGCAAGGAGTTTTGAATATTCTATCATCATTCGAATAGTGAGTTATTCCTAAACCGGTGAAAAAAGTAATTGCATATCCTCTTAGTGTAATCTATTATATTGCATTTGGTTTAACCCTTGGAATATTTCATATAATTCAATGGCTAAGTTTTAATATTGGAGGTCCTCAGGCCCACAAGGTCAGTGTGGATTATTTTAATGTTGTCTTGGTTTGGTGCCTCCGTATTCTGGGAATTCGGTTTACCTTTATCAATGAACAAAGATTACCACAAGATAAACCAATCATTTTTGTCTCGAATCATCAGAGTATGTACGATGTTTCCCCTTTGTATGTTTTTTTAAAACCCTATCATATAAAATTCGTGGCAAAAAAAGAACTTGGTAGATGGCTCCCTGGGGTTTCATATAATCTAAATCATGGAGGGTCCGTGGTTATTGATAGAAGAAACCCTCGCCAGGCCATAAGCGCACTTAAAAAATTTGCTGAATACATTGAAAAGAATAGATATGCAGCAGTAATTTTTCCTGAGGGAACACGTAGTCGTAATGGGCTTCCAAAAAAGTTTCGGCCCGATGGATTGAAGGTTTTGATGAAATTTGCTCCATCTGCTGCACTGGTACCTATTACTATAAATAATTCTTGGAAGATTGATGCAAATGGAGCGTTCCCTCTTAATCTAGGAATTGATATCACAATACAGGTTCACGAACCTATTGAGCCAGGTGACTTGGATATTGAATCGAGGATTGCTATGGCTGAAAAATCCATTGTTGGATCTATCATATAATTCTGTATTTTCTCTTGGCTAGCTAATTTCCCTTTTTTAAACCCTTGAATTAATATTTTACCGATTTGGATTAATCTGCAATGAATATATTAAGAATGGTGTAGAAAAAATAAAATAGGATATATCCACAACACTTCCAAAATAGGCTTTTTCAATACCTATCTGCGAAATGTGAAAAAGAAAATAAATTAGAATAATACAGAACAACAATACTCCTATAAAAAATATTACTGATCTATCATTTTTTGATATGTATGCAATACCTACTGACGCTAATATAAATACCGGAATATATCCGGGGGGAATAAGGAAAGAGGATTGTATAATAAATGGATTCATTTTAAGGAAATCATCAAAATAAAAGATCAGAAAAGGTGAAAAAGATAGTAGGAATGAAAACAAAACACTTACTCCCCAAAGTAAAGCCATTCTTAAATTAATTTTCTTCCTCAACAAATTATTGATTATAAACAAAAGAAAAACAGGGACAAAAACATTTCGGGTTGAAAGCAATAGTCCCCCAATTAATCCACTAATAATTATATTCTTCCTGTTCGAAGAATCAATTTTTTGCATCGAGACGAGGTAGATTAAAATAAGAACTGAATTAGTAAAAACTGAACTTCTGGCTGTAACTTCCCAAAACATAAATGGAGTCGAGATAAGAAAAATTAGAATGAAAAATATGTCCTGCTTTTGCTTTTTTATGTACAGAAGGTAAACAACAAGTATCACAACTCCAATAAGGGAAAAGTATCCGATTTCATTAATCCAATAAAATGGGAGTGCCAATACAAAGTAAATGGGCATGGGACCAGGGAAATTCCCTGAATTCGATTGGGCCAAATATGGGTATTGGCCATTAAAAGCCGCATCCCAGAAAGAGTTTATAATACTCCATCTGTCAACATTAAGGCTTTGAACTGGAATAAGTCTAAAAAGAACAATCATCCCAATCAAATACAAAATAAAAATTATATAAAATGTAAAATGAAATCCCCTGTAAGAGAAGCTTGTTTGCCTCGATACAAACCAGAGGCCTAAAAAGAATAGAATTATTAAATTGGATAATATAAATGCATGGTCTGAGTAGCGGGCGATATATTTATAGGAAAACAAGAATGTTATAGAAAAAAGCAAAAACAAACTTATTACATTTATCCAATCAATGGACTTTGTGTGGATTATTTTAGAATTTACAATTTTTCTCAAGTTTCGCTGTTTATCAATTGAAAAACAGTAATAACAAATCGGTCTAGAAAATGGAATTCATGATTTCTGCAGACAGAAATAATATTTCGAAAATTATAAATTTTTGACCAGATGCATGTAAAAAATGGGTAAATAAAAAAAGGATGGCACCACACCATCCTTTTACCCTAAAATTAACCCTAAAATTCAACCTATTTATGAAGAATAAATCTACGTATTTAGATTTAATAATTAATCATCAAATACCGTGCCAAACTAAAATTCATTATCTGGATAGTTATGTAATGCAGTATAAGAAATTATGTTAAGGGTCAGTTAATGATTCATTTAGAGTATGTTGGGCGAGTGGTTATTTCTGTGGGCGTTTTTTTATATTCAATAATAGTTTAAGTTAAGTTATTGATTTGATATGTTATGAAGTTATTCAGATAGCTTTTTTAGAATTTTATAATTCTTCATCATGACTTCTCTTTTATCTGAATTAAAAAACAGAGCTGTAGGATGTCTTAATGGAAAAATCCGATTTTCTCCAGCTATGAATTCTCTTCCAAATAGGTTATGATATTCTTTTTTGGGGGGCCTG
>JASJGS010000159.1:0-2652 GCA_033791445.1 Bacteroidales bacterium
AAGAAGCCCCTATGGAGTTGCGAAATTGTATGCTTATTGGATAACTGTAAATTATCGAGAAGCATATAATATGTTTGCCTGCAATGGAATATTTTTTAACCATGAATCGCCCATAAGAGGAGAAACTTTTGTTACCAGAAAGATTACCAGGGCTGTTTCCCGTATTGCCCTGGGAATCCAGGATAAAATATTTTTAGGTAATTTATCTGCTAAACGAGACTGGGGTCATGCACGCGACTACATAAAAGCAATGTATTTAATGTTGCAGCAGGAAAAGGCAGAAGATTTTGTTATTGCCACCGGAATAACAACAACTATTCGAGAAATGTTAATTATGGCTTTTAACGAAGTAGGAATAGTATTGGAATTTAAAGGAGAAGGAAACAAAGAGGTGGGAATTGTTAAAAAATGTATGAAAGAAGAGTTTCAGTTAGAAAGAGGTACAGTAGTGGTGGCTGTTGACCCAAGGTATTATCGTCCCACAGAAGTCGATCTTCTTATTGGAGATGCCACTAAAGCAAAAGAAATACTTGGCTGGACTCCATCATATGACCTTCCTGGCTTAATCAAGGAAATGATTATGAGTGATGTTGAATTAACAAAAAAAGAGACTTATTTGAAAAAGGGAGGATATCAGACCTTGAACTATTTTGAATAGTAGATCTATTATTTTCTTATAAAATTATTGTGTTCTAGAGTAAAGAATATTAAAATGGAGAAAAGTTCAAAAATCTATCTGGCTGGCCATGACGGTCTGGTTGGATCTGCAATATTAAAAAACTTGCAGGCAAAAGGATATACAAATATTGTTACTCGAAAATTCCAGGATCTTAACCTAATTGATCAGGGTGAAACGGCCAGTTTTTTTGAAGCGGAAAAACCAGAATTTGTTTTTCTAGCAGCCGCAAAGGTTGGTGGTATTATGGCAAATAGTATATATAGAGCCCAATTTATTTATGAAAATATTCAAATTCAGAACAATGTAATTCATCAGTCATACCTAAATGGTGTAAAGAAACTATTGTTCCTTGGAAGTTCTTGTATTTATCCTAAGAATGCAACACAGCCTTTGAAGGAAGACTATTTACTTACTTCTGAACTGGAGTTTACAAATGAACCGTATGCCATAGCCAAAATTGCTGGTATTAAAATGTGTGAATCCTATAATATACAATACAATACAAACTTTATTTCTGTTATGCCCACAAATCTCTATGGGCCTGGGGATAACTTTAATCTACAGACTTCACATGTTCTGCCTGCATTGATTCGTAAGATGCATCTTGGCAAATGTTTAGAAGAAAGTGACTGGGCGGCTATCAGAAATGACCTTAACAAAAACCCTGTCGAAGGAATTTCTGGAGATAATTCGAATCAAGAAATTATTGAGGTACTTAAAAAATATGGCCTGGAATCGAACCCAAATGGAAATGAAAAAACTGAGGTTCAAAGTCCAGTTTCCATTTCTTTGTGGGGAACAGGAAATCCTCGTCGTGAATTCCTGCATACCGATGACATGACAAATGCTTGTATTTACCTAATGGAGAATATAAACTTCTCTGATTTAGATAAGAATCTGAAAGAAATTAAGAATACACACATTAATATTGGTTGTGGTAAAGATCAATCTATAAAGGACCTGGCTCAAATAATCAAAGAGATTGTAGGATTTAAAGGTAACCTAAATTGGGACAGTTCAAAACCTGATGGAACTTTTCAGAAACTGATGGATACATCCAAGCTAAACTCTCTTGGTTGGAAATATAAAATTGAATTAATAGAAGGTATTACTAATACATATAATCATTATTTGAAAGTCCAATGAAAGTTGGGCTATTATCGATTTCTTGCCTTAATTGCGAAACTTGTAAAAAAGAGCAGGATTATAATTTATATTGCATTAGTTATCATTATTCCCTTTTTCCCCCTTTAAACTTCACAATAAAAGCCTGATTATACTTTGTGTTTTTGCATTTACTATGCATGTTTAATGCCTCCTTTGCAGTGTTATATTTGCCAATAGTATACCTGTAAGCTCCCTTGTAGTAGTATTCGAAAGTAGGATATTTCTTCCCATCAATTGTAATATTAAATTGTCCTTGTGAAGTTCCGGATGATAAAACCTGAATCCTATAATTAATCTTATTATCAGGCACAATTACACTTTTTGCTACCGGTTTTTCAACAATAACCTTTTTAATGGGAGCCTCTGGCTTCTTTTGGGAAACAACAGGCGATTTTTTAACAAAAACACTTTTATCCAGTGTTCGTTCATTATTTATAAATGCAACTACGAAAGCACCATTGTATCCACTGGCCCGGCAATTTTTTTGAAATTTGGTAGCAGGTGAGAAATCATTAAAATTACCTAATGTTTGTCTGTAAGCTCCCTTATAATAATACTCTCCAACTGTGTAACTTTCACCATTAACTTTTTTAATTGAATTGGCCAATGATTTTTGTGAGGACGAGATCTGAATACGGAATTCTATTATATCTTCTTGAACCTCCTCTGGTAATGTTTTCATCTCATCCACACTTACAGTTTCAACAACTATTGCATCCACCTCTTTATCTTTCTTTTCAACTACAATTTCTTTAAATTCCTCTTTTGAATCGGAAATAATATCTCCAGTTAAAAATGGCATACCA
>JASJGS010000160.1:0-16565 GCA_033791445.1 Bacteroidales bacterium
GCTCGTCTGGTTTTATTTTTTTGGAGGATCCGTGATCACATACACCAGATTGTTCTCCTGGAAAGCTGTACGATATTACTACCATTGATAGCTTCATAACATACTCACTAGTAAGTATTTTTTACTAAAGTCATCATCAAAAGTGGACCGAAGTTACCTCAAGTGAAGTGGAGAAATTTGTTTGGCCTATTATCTGATCATGCCTTGCCTTAATTTGAGATATGGGAGTGAGGTAGATTTATTTCCAATTCTTTTACTTCTTCTTATATTTCTTCAGCATATAAAGGTATACGGGTATTCCGGAAGCAAGAAGAGCCGAACCCCATAAAATTATTTCTATTCCCAAGCCCACTACTGCCCATAGTGAATAAAGAAAGGCAGGAATTCCTATTAGCAATGATTTAGTTAGCTGAGAAGTATTGTGTTTTCTCTTTTTTTTCAGGTATAGCATTGCCTCTGATAGAGATGTGAATACATATGGCAATAGTACAGTTAGAATTGCCAACATCAGGATAAACTCAAACATGCTTATTAAACCGCGTGTGAAGTTAATACTAACAAGAAGCGTGGCCAGGATACTTGAAATAATTAAGCCGGCAATGGGTGTCCCATTTGCTGATAGACTCGAGAAAATCTTAGGAAAGAGCTTGTCTTTTGCAGCAGCCCTGGGTATTTGTCCCTGAAGCAATATCCATCCATTTAGGGCTCCGAAGCAGGCAATAACAGCACTTGCTGCCATAAGGTATGAGGCCCAGTCTCCCCATATTAGTTTAGCCGCATCTGCGAATGGGGCAGAGGATAATTCAAGCTTTGAAGGTTCAATTATTCCCATTACTGCGCTTGTACTGGCAATGAAAATTATAGCCGCAAAAAGGGTTCCCGCAATAGTAGCTCTGGGAATAAGTCTTTCAGGCTTATCCATTTTGTCTGAAGGAATAGTAGCAGATTCCAAACCCAGGAATGCCCATAAGGTTAAAGCAGCTGTTGCAGTAATTGCTTTTATAGTGGAGAGACCAGAAAGGTTGAATGGTTCGAAATGGTCAATATTAAAATATAGAAATCCAATTGTTCCAAATATCAGGATAGGAATAACTTTTAATACCGTAGTTACTACCTGAACAAATGCAATACTTTTAATTTTCCGGGTGTTGATGAATGTGAAGAGCCATATTACAGCAATTGAAATGATCGCAGAAGCTGGTTTATTGTTTTTTAGCCCAGGAATCAGGGCACTCAAATATCCTGTTCCAGCCACTGCGATAGCAGCATTTCCACACCATATGGATACCCAGTAACCCCAGGCTACCAGAAATCCAACAAAAGAACCAAAACCCTCCTTACTATAAGTGTAAGGTCCCCCTGGACTTTTAATAATCCGGCTTAGACGAGAAAATGCAAGGGCCAGGAATATTACACCTATTGTTGTAAAAAGCCATCCAAGCAAGCTAATTCCCCCATACATAGCCAGTGTAGCAGGTAAAAGGAATATACCAGAACCAATCATATTCCCCACCACAAGGGATGTGGCCGACCAAAAGCCTATTTTGTCATCTTTTCTACTTTTGCGAATTTCCATTGAGTGCTTCCTGTGGTTGCCGGTAGGTATTATAATGAGCGGATTATTTCCTCTCCTTTCCTAACAGTTTCCATTGATTTTTCTGATTCTCTACTAGCCTTTTCAAAGATCTCTTTTGAATATTCTACGAATACTTTATCTGGATCAGGATTGCCTCTTGAAATCCACTCTTCAAGGCTTATTACCGGCCATATTTCATTTTCAGGAGAATCTTTGTGTAAAGCCTCAAGAGTTGATGAAGAGGTTAGAAAATCAGCTCCAGGACCAAGATCAATAATCTCCTTCAGGTTTACCTCCTTCTCAGCTATAGAAAAACCTCTGGTAAATTCCCGAACCCTTTTAATTATATTGTCAGCTATAATAGCAAGTGTGGGAGAAAATGCTTTAGAATCAAAGTTCCCACCAACAAAAGGAACCATTCCTGCCATACTCATTATACTTGTGAAATGGTTCATCCATAGATCACCGGAAGCATTTATATCAGGACCCCAGCCAATTCCACTTCCTGAAGTTCCACAGTGTGGAATATTATAATAATCCATCATTTCAGCACAGGCAATATTAACAAGGTAAGATTCTGGGGTGTATGAGCTCACCATTGAACTCATATGAAATGCGGCTGGTAAGCTACCCAGGATAAGCTCGCTGCCTTCTTTTACAAGTTGAGAAAAAACCAGTCCTGCCAGTAACTCTGCATTAAGAAGTGCAAGTGTACCACCACCTGCGATGGGAGTTGTACCACCGGACATACCATAATTTGAGAATATAATAGGAAGATTGTTCTTTATGCTGGTAATCATTTTTTGAGTGGTGGACTCATTCAGTATTAATGGAGTGATTGGATTTACATAAGGAATAATAAATCCTTTTCCAGAAATATCTCCATGAAGATTGTTTAACAATTCAACTGCTGTAGCCATTATATTATCACTAAGCAATAATACCACAAGAGGTTTGTCAGTGTTGGCATACATATCCACCAAATTGTAAAGATCTACTTTATCTGGTGATACATCTGAAGGAATACCTATAGTAGAAACCATATCGTAACCAGACAGCATATCGCCCAACCTGGTGCAGGATTGAGTGTGGGCTCTTTTGAATGGGATAACTTTATTGGTGCCAATCTCCTGGAAATTAGAATTCGTTACTCCAATCCCAAATCGGGTAGTAGCATCCGTTCCTAATCCAAGTTGGAAGGCATTTTTACCAGTTTTCTTTTTAAAGGAAATAAGTGATGGAGAGGTGCTAATACAATGTTCTATTAATTCAGGTTGAATATATACCCTGTTGCCATCAATTTTTGTCCCGTCGGTTTTCCTGAAATATTCAAGTGCCAATTCAGAATCGACCTGAATTCCAGATTTTCTTAGGATTTCTAATGAATAGTTATGTACCCTGCTTTTTTGCTCTTTCGAAAGTACATTCAGGGATGGTTTTACATTGCCTTCATAATCCTGCATGCCAATAGCCTCAATTTTGGTGATTGCTCAAAGTTAGAAGGAATTTTGAGATTTAAAATCTCCGCTAATCCAGATCTCCATCAAATTGGCTCATACTATCGTGTAAAATTATGCCACAGGTCGGTTTACAAAAGAGGAGGAATTTGTTTAGGACGTTCAATTTTACTGCCTGCCAAGCTTTTTGAGCATTTTGGTATGGCCCTCAATGGCCTCAAAAAAGTACTCATATTGATTATAAGGCAAGTTGTATTTCCGGGCAGTACTTTTTACAATAGGCGATAAACTCTTATAGTGAACATGACTGATATTTGGAAATAAATGATGCTCAACCTGGTAATTCAAACCCCCAATCAACCATGAAAATATTCTACTGGCCGGGGAATAATTCGAAGTGGTCTGTAACTGATGAATCGCCCAGTTGTTCTCTATCATCCCATTTTCATCTGGCAATGGATATTTCGTAGTAGGCACGACATGTGCAGATTGAAAAATAGCACTGAGTATGAACCCACCAACAAAATGCATTAGCAAAAATCCAATTACAATCCAGTACCATGAAACAGGAACCACCAGCAATGGAATAACAAGAATAAAAAGATAATAGAGGATCTTGGCAAAAATCAATTCTGTAAATAGCTTTTTGTATCCTTTTTTATCTCGTAAAGAAACGCCCATTTTTTTGTATTTATTAAGCCTGGTAAAATCTTTCACTGTTACCCAGGATAGGGTCATTAAGCCATAAAGTGCCCAGGCATACCAATACTGGTATTTATGAATTTTCAAAAGAGGTTTGTGTGGTGAAAACCTGAGAATACCGGAAGGGTCTATATCCTCATCATAGCCATCGATGTTGGTAAATCCATGATGCAGGGTGTTATGCTGATACTGCCAATTGGGTGGATAACCACCTAACATGTATAATGATTTACCCATCCATTGATTTACTTTTGTATTCTTTGAATAAGATCCGTGATTAGCATCATGCATAAGTACCATCCCTAAGCCGGCCATACCAAACCCCATGGTTATCCAGCACAATAGAACTAGAGGTACAGAATTTACTATCCCACTTAACATTAAGATATAAGGGATTAAATACAAGGCAATCATAAATAATGATTTTATAAGCAAGTTCGTATTTCCGTATTTTGATTTTTTTTCAGTTTCAAAATAATTCTTAACATTTTCTCTTAATTCACTTATGAAATCTATATTCAGTTTTGAAAATTTTATGTTCTTCTGTATCATTTAAATATTTATTAGTTCTTAACTTATTCAAATTATGTTAATATTATTCAACTTTCAATTTTCAACATTCTTTTACTTCCTTCCAGGCCAAATACCATTCTGTAGTGATACCCATAAACTGCAAATGTAATGGCATCTACCACCAATCCTGGTCTCCTGAAAAGGGTCCATATTAAAAGCTTCCAGTATTCGGTCCTTCCCCTATTTTTAATACCGATTATAAAAACAGATTTTAGAAAGGCTTTTACATGAGATAGTTCTAGTTTCTTCTTATTTGAAGGAAACTTCTTGTAATTTAATAAAAATAACCGTATTCTCTTATAATAAGGTTTTACTGAATAGATATTTTGAATTATTTTTCTGTATCCTTCCTTTAGCTCAGCAATACTCATCTTAGGGACAAAATTCATAGAGAAGTCTGTATTACTTCCACTAGCTTCTACTGTTAACCTGTTTTCTGCTTCGAGTTGTCGATATAGTTTTGTATTTCTAGGTGCATTTAATAGTCCCACCATGGCAGATACGATTCCGCTTTGCTGAATAAAATCAATTTGTTTTTGAAAGATCGATGGTGAATCACTATCAAAACCTACAATAAATCCGCCTGAAACCTGTAAACCAGCCTGTTGTAATTTCTTTACACTTTGAACCAAATCTCTGTTCTGATTTTGCACCTTATTACAGCTTTCCAGAGATTTTTCATCAGGGGTTTCAATACCTATAAATGCTGAACTAATTCCTGCTTTTGTTATCAATGACAATGTTTCATCATCATCTGAAATGTCTATTGAGGTTTGAATACTAAAGGTAAAAGGATGAGAATGGATTCTCATCCATTCAATTATAGCAGGTAGTAGATTATATTTAGTTACCTTTTTATTACCAATAAAATTATCATCTACGATAGAAACCGGACCTCGCCAATTTAATTTATATAACTCTTCCAGTTCATTTAGGACCTGCTCAGTGGCTTTCATTCGGACTTTGTGTCCTAAAAGTGAGGTAATTTCGCAAAAGTCACATGCAAAGGGGCATCCCATGGAAACCTGGATATTCATAGATGCATAAGCTTTCATTTCTAGAAGATGATAATCAGGAGTAGGAGTTGATGTAAGATCTGCGTATAGTTCAGTTTGATTGATCCTTTTCGGCGTTAGCCCATTTTTAAGGGCTTGTAAAAATGGAGGCAAGGTAATTTCAGCCTCATTCAGAATAAAATAATCTATTTGTGGGTAATTCTTGTATTCCTGAGTGAAAAGTGGACCTCCAGCAACAATTTTCACCTGATAATGGAGACATTCCTGTAGAATTTTATTTACCGATTCTTTTTGAACATACATAGAGCTGATAAAAACATAATCTGCCCATAGAAGATCATCCGATTGCAGTGCAGAAACATTCAAGTCCACCAGTTTCTTTTGCCAGCTTTTTGGCAACATAGCTGATGTAGTAATTAATCCCAATGGAGGTACAGCTGCCTTCTTGGAAATAAAACCCAATGCATGCTTAAAACTCCAGTAGGTATCAGGATAAGCTGGATATACTAGTAAAATATTCATGGTTGCAAATGGTCAATTTTTGCAAAGGTATTCCGGGATAGGTTCATTTGAAATTATTGTGGGCGAGATGGTAGGAAAAAGGGGTAGAACAACTCAAATATTGACCAATAGTAAATATAAGGGATGAGTGACATTCACCCCTGAGAGTTTAAATATTCTCTTTAACCTTTAGTAAATATTGGCGTGAAACAGGAATCTGCTCAGCATAACCAGAAATCTTAATCCAATTGTTGCCATAATTTCTAACTAGCTTTTCAATGAAGTGAAAATTTACGATAAAGCTTCTGTGACATCTAATAAAGAAAGGAAATGGTTTGACCTGAAGTTCAATGTTTTTGAGCGTTGCTCTTAATAATTTCTTTTTTAATTCATCTTTTTCAATAAAAACAATCTCCACATAATTATCAGCCGATTTAATAAAAGCAATATTTGAGGCAGTAAGGTTTAGATTTTCATTTTTGTTTTCAGAAACAAATTCGATAGGTTTGTTCAAGTAGTCATCCTCCAATTCTTCAACTTCTTTTAGCAATATTTTCTTTTCCCCTAAATGCAGATTGTTCTGTTCTCTTAACTCTTTCCTGGAGTCATATAGAAATAATATGATAGGGGCTGACAAACAGATAATTATTACTTTGAACATTAAATGAAAAGTAATATTTACAGAACCTACGTACCGAAGGTAGAAAGCGAAAGTGACAGAACTAAAGACCAAAATACAAAAACCACCAAAATAATACGGTAGTTTGGCTTTGTGATTGCTCTGGGTAAAATTTTGAATGAATGAATGTAATCCAACCCGAACGATTGCGATGTAACAGAATATAATTAGTCCCATTCCAGCATCAAACACAAGCATATTATTCCTGTCGAGATGTTCTAATGGAAAAGGTTGAAAAAAAAGAATAAATAGAAATATGCCAAATCCAATTGCAAGAAAAAGTCTAAAGTCCTCTTTCAGCAAAAGCATAATTCTATTTAATTTTTCATTCATAAGCTTTCAGTAAACCGGTTCAAAGACTTGAAATCTGAATTACTCAAAGTTACATGATTTGAATGAAATCTCCATAGAAAGATTAATTTTTTAGGTTTGCTAGTCTCTATTAATCAATAAATATGGAGGTTTTTGAATTGAGCAAAATCATGTTCTCAATGATGCAAGATTTAAGAGCAAAAGATTTTTATTAATTTTAGATAGTCATGCACCATTAGTTATTTTGTTTTATGAATCAAATACCTATATTTAATTGCAAATTGATTTTGCCTTTTTAAGGAGAAACTTGTCCAAACCACTTTAATAGTAAAGTTATGAAGAACTATGCCTTTTCCATATTAATTGTCATTATTTTCTGTATGAATTCAATGGCCCAGGGTACTGAAGATTTAACTGGTAAAATGCCTGATAAACCTGATTATGCTAAGGTGGAACAAATGGCCTATAATATCTTGAAAACAGGATTTAATGCTGGTGATGGATACAACCAGGTATGGGCACGTGATCTTAATACTTTTATAAAGTTTTCATGTAGGACCTTAGACCATGAGGTTGTCAGGGAAGCTTTGTTGAAATTCTTTTATTTTCAGGGTTTCGATGGAAATATGATCGATGGCTATGAGGAAGTAGCACCCGGATATAAGGTGGATAATTACAGCGTTTATGCCAGGTATGATGTGCCGGGATATGTATATCATAAAAATACAGTAGAGACTGACCAGGAAACATCATTGGTTCAGGCGGTTTATAAATATATTCTTGAAACAGGAGATAGGGCCATATTGACTGAAGTAGTGAATGGGATGACAGTTCATGCCAGAATGGATAAGATGCTTGATTTCCTGATGAAACAGCGGTTTAATAGTGAGTATGGCCTCATTTGGGGTGCATCTACCGCCGACTGGGGAGATGTTCAATTTCGTCATCCCTGGGGTGTAAAACTCGATGATCAATCAGTGGTTTCAATTGACATTTATGACAATGCAATGATGTTGATAGCTATTGATAATTTCCTGGAAATGAATGATAATATAGAAATGAAAAGTAGGTGGGAATCCATTTATAAGGAAATTAAAGAAAATACCAGGAAGCATCTCTGGGATGAAAAAAATCAGAAATTTCGGCCACATATTTATATCCGCTGTAATGAATTTGAAGATTTCAATGAGGATGAAATCTATTACCATGGGGGCACCATAGTAGCCATTGAGGCTGGTCTCCTCTCAAAAGAAGAAGTAAAGGTTTCTCTGGAGAAAATGAGAGGAAATGTAAAGGCTGCAGGAGCGCAGTCAATTGGCCTTACTTTATATCCTACCTATCCCGAAGGATCTTTTGAGAACAAGGGCTTAGGTGCTTATCAATACCAGAATGGAGGTGACTGGACCTGGTTTGGTGCCCGTATGATCCCTCAATTGGTTCGGTATGGAATGCTTGAGGATGCAGCAACAGAGCTCAAACCCTTTATCGACCGTGTTTTGAAAAATGATGGTTTTTTTGAATGGTATACCATTGATGGAAAACCAAAAGGATCAGGTATTTTCAGGGGATCAGCAGGTGTTCTACTCGAATCTATTGAGGCAATTCGAATAACAGATAACCAGTAAAGATTCGAAAATCAAGTCAAAATAGTTTTTTTACAGGTTCTCCAGTGCTATTTTAAACCTTTTGGTAACCTCATCGGCAACAGTCATAAGTTCTTCATTGCCCAGCATGCCCATTAAAACTGAAGGGTTAACCATTACTACCTCAACCTGATCATCCTCTAGTTGTTTAACAAGAACCTTGCAGGGAAGAAACAGGCCTATGTTTTCTTCTACTTTTAAAGTTTCTAAGGCAAAGCCCGGGTTGCATGCACCCAGAATTTTATAGGGTTTCAGGTCAGCATCTTTAATTTTCTCAGCAATTTTCTCATCCATGTCCAGTTCAGTTACAATTCCAAACCCCTGTTCCTTGAGAGTAGCTTTAACTTTTGTGGTGGCTTCTTCAAATGAATAGTTCACTTTTTTACTGAAATAGTATTGAGTATCGGATTGAGCAAAAATATTACCGATTGCAAAAATCAGCACGATAATAAAAAATAATTTATGGAATTTCATTTTTAGTTATTTTAATATGTTTAAAATCAGTTAATTAATTGGAATTAGTTCTCTTGAGCTGAACTAGATTCCAGGGGTACAAATTTAGTAAAAAACTACACTTTACCAATGAGTATGAGTATGATGAATGCTATAATTAAAATTTAGGCTGCCTGCGTATTGAGGTCTCAAAAATTACATCAAATATTGGATTTGGACCTTCTATATGATCGGAATTTGTAACTTGCAAAAGGAAAAATTTACTATCAATTCTTACCTCAATGAAATACTTAAAGCTTTGCCTCCGATATCTGATAATTTTAACCACCCTGCTTTTATTAAATGAATGTTCAGTAAAGGATGATTACTATCCTGAAGGAGCCATTACAAACTTCAATGATTTATTGAAAGAGTTTGAAAATCCGTCAAAAGAGTACGGTACTGCCCCTTTGTATGTTTGGAACAGTGAAATAACACGCGAAGGAATTAATAAGGACATGCAGGAATTTAAAAATGCTGGCTTTGGTGGTGTATTTGTTCATCCCCGACCAGGCCTGATTACTGAGTACATTTCAGATACATGGTTTGAGCTGTTTCGTTATACCGTTGATAAGGGCAAGGAGTTGGATATGAATGTCTGGATTTATGATGAGAATTCATATCCCAGTGGTTTTGGTGGTGGGCATGTACCTGCAAAGATGCCTGAGTCCTATAATCAGGGGCAGGGCTTACAGCCTGAGGATACGACAATAATCCCGGTCAATTTCGAAGAGTATTATCTTATCCTTAAAAAAGTTGATGGAAATTTTATCGATATAACATCTTCAGCTTCGGAAGAGCAAGGGAAGTTGGGTGAATATACTCGTTTTACAAAAACATTTTACGAGAAATCAGATTGGCATGGAGGCTGGTCCTATGTTGATTTATTGTATCCGGGTGTTACCGAAAAATTCATTGAAGTTACCATGACCGGTTATGAAGAGATCGCTGGGGATGAATTTGGAAAAACTGTTCCGGGAGTTTTTACGGATGAGCCAGAAATTAAGACTTCTGGAGGGATTCGATGGACCCCTGATCTTTTTACAGTTTTTGAGAGTCAGTGGGGGTATAATCTAAAGACTCATTTACCTTCACTTTATAAAGAGATGGGTGACTGGAAAAAGGTGAGGCACAATTATACCCAAACTTTGTTATGGCTTTTTATTGAAAGGTGGGCAAAACCTCAATTTGCCTATTGCGAAGAAAAGGGCCTGGCATTTACAGGTCATTACTGGGAACATGGATGGCCAGGAATGCGCTTAGGTGGTGATAATATGGCCATGTATGCCTACCATCAGATGCCAGGTATCGATATGTTGTTCAACCAGTTTAACGAACACTCTCCAAATGCACAATTCGGGAACATTCGGGCAGTGAAAGAATTGGCCAGTGCAGCAAATCAATTTGGACGCAGGAGAACCTTGAGTGAGACCTATGGAGGAGGTGGATGGGAATTAACCTTTGAGGATATGAAACGATTGGGTGATTGGGAGTACGTGCTGGGAGTAAACTTTATGAATCAACATCTTTCTCATTATACCCTTGCAGGGGCCAGAAAATATGATTATCCGCCATCCTTTACTACACACTCACCCTGGTGGGCAAATTATAAGTATTTGAATAACTACTTTAAAAGATTGTCTCTGGTACTTTCATCAGGAAAACAAAATAATGATATTCTGGTTCTGGAACCAACTACTTCAGCCTGGTTATACGATTCTTATATTCGAGATTCCCGAAATAAACAATTTGATGCTGTAGGAGTAGAATTTCAGAGTTTTGTAACCAGACTTGAGAAGAACCAGGTCGAATATGATTTAGGATCAGAGGATATCCTCAAAAATCACGGATCTGTTCATGAGAAGCAAATGTTAGTTGGGAATTGTACTTATTCAAAAGTGGTAATCCCTCCTTTAATGGAGAATCTGAATAAATCTACTTTTGTTTTGCTTCAGGATTTTGCAGCAAAAGGTGGAGAGATATTGGCATTCTCAAATCCAACTCTGGTTGATGGGGCGCCAAATGAAGAGCTAGCTGGTTTGTTTAATAAAGACCAACAGTTAGTTCAATATTTTCCTGAATTGTCAAAGGAGGTTTTGTTTGCAAATTTCGACAATGATGGCCTGAGCTTTGAACAAATTAATGGAGGTAACTTGTATCATCATCGCCGTGCCATGAAAGATGGCCAGATATTATTTTTGGTGAATTCAAGCCTGGAGGAAGAAACTTCGGGTTTGTTTCAGATAAAGGGAAAAGATGCTTTTGTAATGGATGCATTTACAGGTGGCATCCTGGATATAGAAGAAGTTATTGAAGGAGAGAATATCCAGGTTCCTTTTCAATTGGCTCCGGCTGAAAGTATGCTATTATATATATCAAATAGCAAATTGGAAAGAGATATTGAGTATGCAGAAGAAAAAGAAAACTATGTTCAGATCTCGGCTGGCAGTAGTATTGAGATTGAGCAGGAAGTGGAAAATGTGCTTACGATAGACTTCTGTGATTTGGAGGTATCCGGAAAAAGCGAAAAGGATATACATGTTTATGAAGCAGCAACCATGGTGTTTAAAGAGAATGGATTTGAAAATGGGAATCCGTGGAATCATTCCATTCAGTATAAAACGTCTGTGTTGGACAAGGGCAATTTTGCAGAAGAAAGTGGATTTACGGCTACATACAATTTTAATATTACGGAAGAATTCGATTTCTCTAATATCCGGGCGGTGGTAGAAAGACCGGAATTGTGGAGGGTCTCCATCAATGGAAATGAAGTTGAATCCTTGCCCGGAGAATGGTGGCTGGATCGTTCTTTTGGTGTTTTTCCCATTGGGAAATGGATACAATTGGGGGAAAATGAAATTGTGATTAAATGTTATCCAATGAAGATTCATGCTGAGATTGAACCCGTTTACCTTGTGGGAGATTTTTTACTTGAATCTGAATCAAAAGGCTGGAAAATGATGGCTCCATCCAGTGAATTTACTATGGGTAGCTGGAAAGACCAGGGTTTGCCTTTTTATTCCTGGGGATTTCTGTACAAAAAGGATTTTGAGGTAGAAGAGGAATCTGGAAACTATTACATTGCCTTGGGCAAATGGAAAGGCACGGCAGTCGAAATCATGGTAAATGGAACTTCTGCAGGGACCATAGCCCTGCATTCTGACCGCCTTGATGTAAGTGATTTTATTCAGAAAGGGACAAACAAGGTGGAAGTAAAAGTAATTGGTAGTTTAAAAAATCTTCTTGGGCCACATCATAATGATCCTCCAAAGGGGATAGCCAGTCCCTGGCTCTGGCGTGGAATAAAAAAATACCCCCCGGGTCAGGATTATCAAATGCTTGATTATGGACTCTACGGTGAGATCTACCTCTATGGTGATTAATGACCATAAACTTCTAAAGAAATCTATGATTCATCTGAAAATTTGACAGCTATGATTAAAATTGGATTATTCGGAATTGGGCTTGATACCTATTGGAATCAATTCGAAGGTTTGCTTGACAGGCTCATTGGCTATCAATTAGAGGTTTCTGAAAGAATGGAGGGAATGGGCATACAGCTTATTAATGCAGGCATGGTTGACAATCCATTTAAAGCCAACGAAGCAGCTGATTTGTTTCAAAGGGAAAATGTGGATGCCTTATTTTTATTCATATCCACCTATGCGCTTTCTCAAAATGTATTGCCCATAGTCCAAAAAATAAAAGTTCCCTTAATTGTTTTAAACCTCCAGCCTGAAAAAGCAATTGATTATAAAAAATTCAATGCGATGGCCGATAAGGGTGCAATGACCGGAGAATGGCTGGCCCATTGCCAGAGTTGCGTAACTCCAGAACTGGCCAGTGTTTTGAAGAGAGCCAATATTCAATTTAACCTGATTTCAGGATATCTGCAGGAAAAATATGTTTGGAGCGAGGTACAGGAATTTATCCAGGCCATAGATGTGGTTAAAACAATGAGAAATAATAGGGTAGGACTGATGGGACACTATTATAATGGAATGTTAGATGTATATAGCGATCTAACCCAGCAGTCGGTGACTTTTGGCAACCAATATGAAATTTTAGAGTTCGGTACCCTGAAAAAAATCAGGGAGGAAGTTTCCGAATCGGAAATCCAACAAAAGATTATAGAATTTAATGCTGTCTTTGATGTTTCCCCTGATTGTACAATGGAGGAACTTAAGCGGGCAGCAAAAACATCTGTTGCTCTTGACAAATTGGTTGAAAAGTTCAAGCTTGGATCACTAGCATATTATTATGAGGGCGATGGTGACCCGGATTATGAAGATATTGTTAGCTCACTCATACCCGGATTGACCATATTGACCGGTAAAAATGTACCGGTGGCTGGAGAATACGAAGTGAAGAATGCTCAGGCCATGAAGATTATAGACAGTTTGGGTTGTGGAGGGTCTTTTTCTGAATATTATGCCATGGACTATGAGGAGGACCTAGTTCTTATGGGACACGATGGCCCGGCGCATTTTGAAATTGCTGAGGGAAAGATAGGCCTGGTTCCTCTGCCTGTATATCATGGTAAACCTGGCAAAGGGCTATCTATACAAATGAAGGTTGTAAACGGACCGGTTACTCTTTTGTCAGTCTGCCAGAATAGTGATGGACAGATATTCTTTCTAACAGCAGAAGGTGATTCGGTTGCAGGGCCAACTCTTCAAATAGGAAATACCAATTCAAGGTATAAATTTCCAATTCCAATTCGTGACTTTATTAATAATTGGTCATTGGCAGGTCCTTCCCATCATTGTGCCATTGGAATTGGCCACAAAGCATCCGTAATTAAGAAAATTGCCGGGATATTGAATATTGATTGCATACAGGTTTGTTAAATCTGATCGGATGATGCATTTGATGAAAAGTATTTATTAGTTTTGAAAAACTCACAGCTAATTAATAATTGAATAAATAGAACGCAATGCGCGATGGGAATATAAATATTTGATAATTACGGTCACACTAAGCTTGTCGAATGTGGACCGGGTCACAGACTTCCTTGTCTGTCTGCATACAGGGACACTTAGACTGACTTATAGTCTGTTAAAAATTTTATTCACACAAAAGGTTTACCAAACTATGAAAAAATTATTTCTTACCTTTTCAATAGGGATACTCCTGATGTTCATTGCTATACTTAATTCCTGCAATACAGGAAATCCTTTGGGAGATTACAAAGGAATTGCTTTTACGGATGAAGCCTATAAAATCGGAGTTCAAGTCATCCCGGGGGAAATCCAATGTGAGTACTATGACTTAGGGGGAGAAGGAGTTTCCTATCATGACAGTGATTCCATAAATTCAGGCAGTGGCAATTATAATCCGGCGAATGGTTCTTACCTCCATGAATTCAGACTCAATGAATCTGTAGATATTTCATACGCAAAATCAGATGGAATAGATGACAATCCCTATAACCTGGTGCATCCGGAAATGGATCAATTGTATATTGGATGGACCAATCCAGGCGAATGGACAAAATATACCATTGATGTAAAAACACCAGGTCTTTACCAGGTGGGTATAATGTACACGGCTCACGACAATGGGCAGATATCTTTATCCATAAATGACACTGATATAACCGGCCCATTGGATATTTTATCCACTTATGTGGCTACTGACACGCTGAGCATGAGGCAATGGCATCATTGGAACTACCTGGATAATATTGCCCAAATTGAACTGCAAAAAGGCCTGCAAACGCTCACATTACATACTGTGGTTGTAGGACAGATGAATTACGATTATTTAAATTTTTCAATCATTAAATAGCTCAATTTTTATTATCCTAAATCCAATTATTCACTCTAATTAAGCTTTATTAAAATGCGCAAACAAATATTTTCTCTGGTTTTCATCATTGTCCTTATATCCTTACAGTCCGTGTATTCTCAAAGAGGGGAACGGCCCTTAACCCGCCAGGATACACTTCGCGGATCCATTACACCTGAAAGAGAATGGTGGGACCTGACTTTCTACCATCTTAACTTGCTTACCAATCCTGTCGACAGCAGTCTTAAGGGGGTGGTATTGATCAGGTATAATGTTTTGGAAGAATATGATTTGATACAAATTGACCTGCAACCACCAATGCAAATTACAAGTATTACCCAGGATAATGAAAAGTTGAAATTTGAACAGGATGGGAATGCCTGGTTTGCCAGATTGAATAAGAATCAGGTTCCGGGAGAATCAAACGAGATTGTAGTCAGTTACGAAGGGAATCCCAAAGTAAGTGTTCGCCCGCCATGGGATGATGGATTAACCTGGAGTCAAGATGAAAACGGCCAGGCATTTTATGCCACAGCATGCCAGGGGGGAGGAGCCAGCATCTGGTGGCCATGTAAGGATCATATGTATGATGAGCCCGATAGTATGAGAATGACCATTACCACACCCGGAGATCTTATGAATGTGTCAAATGGAAGATTCCGCGGAGTAAAGGAAAATAAGGATGGGACCAAAACCTGGGATTGGTATGTAAGCAATCCCATCAACAATTACGGAGTAAATATCAATGTGGGTGATTATGTCCATTTTGATGAAACTTATAAAGGGGAGCTTGGAAAGTTGGATGTGGATTACTATGTGTTAAGTTATAATCTTAAAAAGGCCAAAGAACATTTTAAGCAGGTCCCCAAAATGTTGGAGGCATTTGAGTTCTGGTTTGGACCCTATCCCTTTTATGAGGATGGCTATAAGCTTGTTGAAGCACCCTACCTGGGAATGGAGCATCAAAGCTCGGTGACCTATGGGAATGACTATATGAATGGATACCGCGGGCGCGATATCAGTGGCACCGGTTGGGGTGAGAAGTTTGATTTTATCATCATTCACGAATCCGGTCATGAATGGTTTGCCAATAATATCACCTATAAGGATATAGCAGATATGTGGATCCATGAAAGCTTTATAGCTTATTCAGAGGGCTTGTATGTAGAATATTGGTTTGGAAAAGATGCCGGAGATGAATATTTGAGAGGGATCCGGTCAAATATTGGCAATGCTACGAATATCATTGGAACCTATGATGTGAATCGCTCAGGTTCAGGAGACATGTACCAGAAGGGTGCCACTATGTTGCATACCATGCGGCAGGTAGTGAATGATGATGAGAAGTGGAGAAGTATTTTGAGAGGTTTAAATGAGAGCTTCTGGCATCAAACGGTTAGCACTGAGCAGATAGAGGGCTATATGAATGAGCATACCGACTTTGACCTTGCACCCATTTTCAATCAGTTTTTAAGAGATACCCGCATTCCTGTTCTGGAATACCGATTTATGAATGGAGATCTGTTATACCGATGGGCCAATACAGTGAGAGGATTCAATATGCCTGTAAAAGTATACATGGATGGCAAAGAAACCTGGCTAAAACCCCGGGGCATGCGTTGGTCAGGACTTGAGAATATTGAGCCCTGTGAGCTTACCGTAGATAAAGACTTTTATGTTTCGGTTTTGAATATTATGGGAGACTAGTAACAAAAAACCACTCCCGGCAGGAGAGGTCTAAAAATGTTCCAAAGTTGAGCTGCCGGGATAGGGTACCTATCCTGATCCAGGGTCAGGATTCCTGATCCCATTGCTTCAGTATTG
>JASJGS010000161.1:0-2958 GCA_033791445.1 Bacteroidales bacterium
GTCATGGTAACCGGTGTTTACGAGGATTTTCCAAAAAACTCCAGTCTTTATGGTATCACATTTATTGCCCCATGGAAATTGTGGGAAACGTCACAAGATTGGGTTCGAAATTCTGCATCAGAAAACGACTGGGATAACAATTCTTTTCAGCTCTATGCTATGTTGTCTGAACATGCTGACATGGAACATACCAGTGAGAAAATAAAAATGGCGAAATTCAATAATCTGGATGAAGCAAAAAGGGCTCAACAACCAGAATTATTTCTTCATCCCATGGATGACTGGCATTTAAAATCTACCTGGGAAAATGGTGTTCAGACAGGAGGGGCTATTCTATTTGTCAAATTGTTTTCCCTGATAGGTGTATTGGTATTGCTAATGGCATGCATCAATTTTATGAATTTGAGTACAGCCCAGTCGGAGCGAAGATCCCTTGAAGTTGGTATTCGCAAGTCCATAGGTACTTTCAGGGGTCAATTGATAATTCAGTTCCTCATTGAATCATTTTTAGTCGTTGTTTCAGCCTTTGTGTTGGCCCTGTTTTTTGTTACCCTGGCCATACCTTATTTCAACACCCTGGTTGATAAGGAAATCCAAATACCATTTGGCAACCTTTATTTCTGGATTATATGCATTGGATTCATTTTGGGAACTGCATTATTGGCTGGAAGCTATCCAGCTTTTTATTTATCTTCTTTCCGACCCATAACGGTTCTTAAAGGAACCTTCAAAGCTGGCAAATCTGCCCTGATTTTACGAAAAGTGCTGGTCGTTATACAATTTACGGCCTCTATTGCTTTGATTATAGGCACAATGTTGGTGCAACAGCAAATTCAACATGCAAAAACCCGACCTATGGGCTATGAGGCCGATGGTACGATCATGCTCTGGAGCAACTCAGCCGATTTTTATGGAAAATTTGAATTGCTTCGAAATGAACTTAAAAACAGAGATGCTGTGGTGGAAATGTCTGAATCCAGCAGTCCATTGACTCAAATATTCGGCCATACCAATAACTTGAACTGGGAAGGGAAAAATCCAGACTATGTTGTCAATTTTGGAATGATCGCTGTAACGCCTGAGTATGGCCAGACTATCAACTGGGAGATTCATCAGGGAAGAGATTTTTCCAGAGATTTTGCTTCAGATTCTCTGGCACTCATTCTGAATAAAAAGGCCGTTCATGAAATGGGGCTAAAAGATCCCATTGGCATGGTCGTCAAATTGGGAGAGGATAAATATGCCCGGAATTATCATGTTATAGGTGTTATCAACGACATCTTAATACAATCACCTTTTGATGAGATTACTCCAATTGTATTTACCATGAGCAACAGTTCAATGAATTGCATGACCATGAAGCTCAATCCTAACAAGAGTATTACAGCGTCAATATCTATAATTGAAGATGTTTTTAATAAGCACTTGCCATCATCGCCGTTAGATTATCGATTTACAGATCAGGAACATGGTTTGAAGTTTGCCCCGGAAGAGAAAATTGGAGTCTTGTCTGGCATATTTGCTGTGCTTGCAGTTTTCATAAGTTGTCTTGGTATATTTGGAATGGCATCATTTGTTTCCCAGAAGCGCACAAAGGAGATTGGTATCCGAAAAGTATTTGGAGCTTCAGTAGTTAGTATATGGAAGATGCTGGCTCAAAGTCCCATCATCCTGGTAGTACTTTCTTGCTTCATCGCAATCCCAATCGCATATTTCACCCTGGAAAGCTGGTTAAACGGCTTTGAGTACAGAATAAGTATTCATTGGCCGGTGTTTGTAATTGCGGGCTTTGGATCGGTAATAATTACCCTGATCACTGTCAGCTATCACGCCATACTTTCAGCGCTCAGTACTCCATTGAAGAGTTTGAGTTTTGAATAACTGATTACATTCACTGGCAGTCAAGAGGGCATCGGTTTTTCCAATTCAGCCCCTGAATATCGATTGAATATTAAAACGTCTCTCTTACAAGAAACGTTTCAAATGCTTCTTTCTCTTTAGTAGGCCACTCCACAGGAACTCCAATCGGTGTAATACAAACACGTTTATATTTATCTGGAATATTGAATGCCTTTTGTGTCGCCTCTTCGGGAATTGCATCGGTTATATAAACGCTTCCATAACCAAGCGCTCTTGCCGCAAGCAGTAAATAACCTGCTGCCAGCGGACCATCGTGGGGTGTGTATGAAGGGTATTTACACTCCTGATCCGTCAGAATAACGATGAAAGCAGGAGCAGTAAAGTAACCTTCGGAATAGCGCTTCTCAGTTTCTTCCATCGCCTCTGACAACTTTTCACCCTCCAGATTCGCCTCCTCTCTATAATAGGTTTCCAAAGAAGAGAAACATTCCGTTTTTAATTTTTCAATCTGCTTCTCACTTTGTACAACGATAAACTTCCAGGGCTGTTGATTTCCTGATGTTGGAGCCAAACGGCCTGCATCTACAATTTTCATGAGATGCTCCTCGGGTATTGGATCTGACTTGAATTTTCTAACCGAGCGACGACCTTTAATTACATCCCAAAACGATTCAGTCTCTACTGGGGACGTGAGAGTGCTTCCTTTTAAACTAGGAGCTAACATTAATCCGGATAAAAGGCCTGCGCCTACTTTTAATGATTTTCTTCTTTTCATATTATATTTATTAAATTGATAATGGATTAATGATATTCCGAAGTGTTTGTATTTATTTGAACTTCACTTGATTTATCATATACAATATTCCGTGTTTATTTCAGAAAAAAGAATTTAAATTGCGTTTTAATAACGTTCAAATTGCGTTCATTTTAGAGAAAAGCTGTCAACGCAACTCAACCATCAAGAAATGATCTTCAGTTCTATTCTTGTTTGATGGTTGTTGCAGGATTAATCCTGGCTGCTTTTAGCGCCTGGAAGCTGAGTGTGACAACTGAGATCAGAAGTACAATGAAGCCGGAAAGCAAAAATATCCAAAGACT
>JASJGS010000162.1:0-2695 GCA_033791445.1 Bacteroidales bacterium
GAGGTTAGCATCAAGCGAATTGTTATACTGATGCACAAGATTATGGGAATTACCCATTATCAGTCCAAACCATACTTAAAAAGCAAAATTATTGATATTGAACAGGCGTCCCGGCATGAAAAAAAAAGTAGTTTGCCATAACTGAATACAGAATCTTGTGATAAATTTGCACAAGATTATTCTTGGATATAAAGTGAATTATTCACTTAATCTAAAATTATACTTGACCGATTCAAAAGGTAACAGGCTCGGAGCCGTCATATCAATGAACGATATTGCCTTAGTGAAAAAAAACGGATAAATGTTATTTCTCTGAATGGGAGGATGTATGGCGCAGAATGAAATATCGAAAGATAAATTTTTAGAGCTGCGAAGGCAGGCTGAAAAGCTATTGGCGCTAAAGGGGAACGTTCCGGGCTTAAACTATGATGACGATCCTTTAAAACTCATCCATGAACTGCAGACATTCCAGATCGAATTAGAATTACAAAATGAAGAACTGCTCCGATCCCAGCAAGAACTCATGGAGTCCAAAATACAATACACGGAACTCTATGACTTGGCTCCCGTCGGGTACATCTCTCTTGGATTTAAAGGTTTAATCCTCAAATCCAACCTAACCTTTACGGATATGCTGTTGACACAAAGAAGTCTTCTTCTTAATCAGCCTTTGTCTGCCTACATTGTTCCAGAAGACCAGGACACTTATTATCATTACAAGCGAAACCTTGCAGATTCAAAGCTCCATCTGTTTTGTGAACTTCGTATGGAAAAAAAAGATGGAACACTTTTGGATGTGCGATTGGAAAGCGGTATCGTCACCGATGATTCTGGAAGTAACGAAGAATATCGAATTGCGGTGATTGATATTAGTGATCAAAAGAAAGCTGAAAGGGACAAAGAGGAATACAGGATTCGCTTTTTGCATTCACAAAAAATAAAAGCAATTGGCACATTGGCAGGTGGAATCGCCCACGATTTTAATAATTTGCTTTACATGATTGGCGGAAATACGGAACTGGCCCTTGAGGATGTTCCAAAGTGGAACCCCGCATATACCTGTCTTGAAGAGATTAAATCTGCCAGCCTTAGGGCAGCAGTTATTGTAAAACAATTGCTCAATTTCAGCCAGAATACAGATCAGAAAATGATGCCCATAGAAGCTGTAACAGTTATTAAGGAATCTCTAACATTTTTGCGGTCAACCCTCCCCACCACGGTAGAAATTAATGAATACCTGCCGGAAGATGATATAATAATTCTTGGTGATTCAACCCAGATCAATCAGGTCATGATGAATCTGGGTATCAACGCTTCCCAATCCATGGAGGAAACAGGAGGCACACTGAATATCATTGTTAAAATGATAACGCTTGAAGCAGAAAATCCACAATGTTTTAAGGATCTGACCCCTGGTAATTATCTCAAAATTACATTCAGTGACACAGGTTCCGGAATAAACCCTGAAATAGTCAACGAAATCTTTGACCCTTATTTTACAACCAAAGAAATGGGAAAAGGATCGGGAATGGGATTGTCTATTGTACACGGTATTGTCAAAAATCATGGTGGTTCTGTGTCAGTTGATAGTCAACCTGGTAAAGGCAGTTCTTTCCATCTCCTATTTCCAGTGGTGGATGAAAAACCGGTGAATGAAACTGTGATGACGGATGAATATTCTTTGGGTACAGAAACGATTCTTTTTGTTGATGATGAAAAAGCCATCACTGATATGGCTCAGAAAATATTAGAAAAACTGGGTTACAAGGTTACGGTAAGGCTGAACCCAATAGAAGCATTGAGTTTATTCCAGTCCAAACCTGATGCTTTCGATCTGGTCGTAACCGATATGACAATGCCGCATATGACCGGTGTAAAACTGGCTCAAAAACTAAAAGAAATCCGTTCGGATATCCCCGTCATCATCTGCACGGGGCACAGTTCTCTAATTGATGAGGAAAAAGCAAAACGATTTGGGATTGACGGCTATCTGATGAAGCCAATGCCTATGTCAATAGTTTCAAAGGAGATAAGAAGAGTTTTAGATCAGTAACATAATTTTTCCAGATAAGATAAATTGAATCACTTTAAGAGATGAGTCTTTTGTCTATAATCGCTTAGAATTGGAACGTCTTCTGGAGTGTGAACTGGTATTTTAAAGACTCAGTCCAGCCAAAATTTGAACATCCCTATATATGGTATGCCAGATTTTTTCTGAATAAACATTGTCACTCAATTATATGAGCCAAAGGCAACATGGCCGGGCATATTCCCACATTAATCTCTATAATATATCAAATTTACTGAGCAATCCTGGCTATAGCCAATCCTTTTCAGGATTTTAAAATTTCCCCGGGCTATCTCGATCATAAGTCACTTTTTTTATGATTTTTAGATCACACCATATGGTGTTCTGACTCTTTTTATTCCGAAACCCAAAAAACAACCTAAATTGGAGATTAGAATTCTGTTTTTGGAAATTCCAACAGGAATATTAATGTTCTCGATCTTAATCTGCAAGGATCGGTAATTAAAAATTTGGGCACCACGTCAGGATGAAATTTTAAATGTGCTGCTAAAAAAAAATTCCCAGAATTCTTTTGCCCTGAGGGTGCCGGGTAAAAGGGGCAATTATTCAAGATAAACCAATATAGGTTAAAAAGCCATTTTAAGTTATTTTTGTTTTATTGGATTT
>JASJGS010000163.1:0-8825 GCA_033791445.1 Bacteroidales bacterium
GTACATTCCAAACCTGGAGATGCCCTAAGCGATGGTGCTCAATCTCTTTACCCGGAGGATTTTGTTCAATTGATGAGTGATCTTGATAAGATTGCCCAGGCTGTTGGAAGGGAAATATTTCATCATTGAAGCTTACTTTAAACTCTAAAGGCAGGAATATTATTCAAAAGAAAGCAGCCCTCCTCTTTTAAACTGTTGTAAGGTCAATTCCTATTAAACCTAAGAACATTTAATGATTCAATCTAAAATATTATTGCAGTTCGGCCTGCTCATAGCCTTTATAACCGGTTCAGGATTTATTAATGATTCAGGTCTGAATAATTTCACAAATCAAGAAAACTCAAACTCAAATACTTCAAAAGAAGATTGCATTAGAATTGGTCTATTGATTCCTGACCAACAAACTTTGTCTGCAAAACACGGGGCTGAATTAGCCATTCGAAGGGCAAATGATAAAGGAGGGTATTCTGGCAAAACTTTTAAGCTAATAACACGTTCTGTTGAAGGTCCCTGGGGAGCTGGCTCAAAAGAATCAGTGAACCTTGTTTTTGAGGACGAAGTGGTTGCCATTCTGGGTTCTCTGGATGGTAGAAATGCACACCTTGCAGAACAGGTTGCCACGAAAGCACATATTGTTTTCTTATCGACCCTTGCCACCGATCCAAGCCTTTCTCAGGCATTTGTCCCCTGGTATTTCCGTTGTTTGCCCAGCGACAAACAACAGGGCGAAGCTCTTTTCCATGAAATTTATGAAAAGAAATTAATGAAAAATGTAGCCACAATAGCAAGTTCAGATTATGATGCAATGCTGGCTGCCAACACATTCTCAAAAATTTTAGTAGCTGAGGGCAAGAAAGCTCCAGAACAGATTTTTTATACATCCACTTTTGAGGCTATAAAGGAATTTCTAATCCTTTTAAAAACAGCAGAAATTGAATCCATTGTTTTTTTTGGTAAAGCTGACTCATCACTAAAGATCATTGAACAAATTAGAAAAAGAGAATTGCAGCAGCATATTTTTGGAAATATATCACTTCTTGAGGATGAAAGTATTCTAAGATCAGCAGGTTCTATTCTAGAAGGAGCAATAATTGTATCTCCCAATCATTATAACACCCTACAAGGTAGAAAATTCAAGCAGGATTTTATAAAGGTTTATGGATATTCTCCTGATATTGCAGCTGCATATGCATATGATGGCATGAACTTGATTCTGAAGGCCATTAGTAAAGATGGATTTGATCTTGAGAAAATCCGTGATTCACTTTCACAAATTAATTATAAGGATGGAGTTACCGGTGAAATTCATTTTGATGACAAGGGTAATCGAATGGGAAAAGTTGGCCTAATAAAGGTAAAAAATGGCAAAGCAGTAAACATTCACTAAACTCTAATTTGGTCTTAACTAATATCCTTACATGGAATTCCATTTTCTCAATATATAGATTGAAACAGGTATACCCTATTTCACTTTATATCGCTTTGAAATAGCTTAGCTCTAAGATATTCTTCTTCAAGCAATCACCCTGAGTAATTTCTATTTACCGAAAAATGTAGAAATGCTATAATTTTAGCCATTTAATAGCTATTTTTATTAGCTTAAATACTATGCGCTTCTTCATGAAAATCAATTAAAAAAGCTATGAAATTAATCTATTGGCTATTCGTTGCAATTTTTGCACTTTCCCTTTCAGGCTGTAATCTTTCAAATAGCGATAAACAATCGGGAATTGATGATTCGAAAATGGCAACCAATGATGCTTATGCAAGTCGAAAAACAAAATCTAAAATAGATTCCTTAACGAAAGTCGGGTTTGAAATTATTGACCTGCATGCTCATTTAAAAGGGGGTCTGACTGTTGAGCAATTATTAAAGCATTCAAAAAAGACTGGTATAAAGTACGGCATTGCTGCAAACTGCGGAGTTGGATTTCCAATTCAAAACGACTCTGCACTCAGTGCTTATTACTATTCCTTAAAAATGTATCCGGTATATATAGCAATGCAGGCAGAAGGAAGAGAATGGGTAAATCTATTCTCTCCTGATTCAATTGCTATGTTTGATTATGTTTTCACCGATGCCATGACCTTTACCGATCCGAATGGTAAAAGAACCCGTTTATGGATGAATGATGAGGTTAATATTATTGATCCCGAGGTATTTATGGAGTTCTATGTTCTACAGATCGTTAAAATAATGAGTAATGAGAAAGTGAACATTTATGTTAATCCTACTTTTTTACCGGAAGTTATCAGGGATCAGTACGATGCACTCTGGACAGATAATCGAATTAATGCAGTGGCTAAAGCGCTGAAAGAAAATAATATTGCTTGTGAAATAAATGCCAGGTATATGATTCCATCTGCCTATTTTATTAAAATGGCCAAAAAGGCTGGAGTTAAGTTCACAATGGGAACCAACAATGGAGGGGCTGATCTTGGATATCTTGAATATAGCCTGGCTATGATAGATAAATGCGATCTTACTCCAGATGATTTTTGGAAACCAGAAAAAAAATAATTTACCTCAAGTATGTATTTTAGAAGAACTCTATTCAATTTTAAAATACTCTTCCTTTCACTTCTGGCCTTTTGCACAAATAAGAATTGTGCAGTGTCGCAGGATCTTGCATTGGGACTTTTTGAAGCACATGGTGATATTGGAAACAGTGAAATAAAAGGAAATGTTCATTACAATAGTACAAGCCAGGAATATATAATTGAGGCTTCAGGCGAGAACATGTGGTTTGGTTACGACGAATTTCATTTCTTATGGAGACAAGTAAAAGGGGATTTCATTTTAAGAGCACAGGTTGAATTTATTGGCGAAGGTGTAGATGCTCACAGAAAATTGGGCTGGATGATTCGTGAAAACTTAGAGCCGGATTCTCCACATATAAATGCCTGTGTGCATGGGGATGGCCTTACTTCCCTGCAATTCAGAAAAACAACTGGCGGAGATACAGAAGAAATTCAATCTGAAATGATAGCACCTGAAATTATCCAACTGGAAAGAAAGGGAAATATATACATAATGAGTACAGCTCATTTTGAAAATCGAGATTTCGATACTGTAGAATATGAAATTAATATGGGAAATGAGGTATATGTTGGACTCTACGTTTGTTCACATAACAAAGAGGTGACTGAAAAAGCGATCTTTCGTGATGTTCGAATAACATTTCCTGGCGATAAAAAATACAAATAAAAGAAATAACATTATGAACCTGAGAAAAGCATTGCAAATACTTTTTCTTGTCCTGTTTAGTACTGGAATATGTTCGGCCCAGAACTGGGTCTTGGAATGGGCTGATGAATTTGATAGCACAGCCATCGATACAAACAAATGGAGTTTTCAAATAGGTACTGGGGATGGTGGTCTAATTGGTTGGGGAAATAATGAACTTCAATATTATACAGACAGAGCTGAAAATGCCCGAATTGAGGATAGTATATTAATCATTGAAGCCATCAAAGAAAGCTATGGTGGTAATTCTTCATATACCTCGGCACGAATACGTACCAGTGGTAAGGTAGATTTTCAATTTGGAAAAATTACCGCACGTATGAAGCTACCCAAAGGGCAGGGAATCTGGCCTGCATTCTGGATGCTTCCGGAAAAAGTCAATGCTAGCTGGCCTGCAGATGGCGAAATTGACATAATGGAACTGGTCGGACATGAACCCAATACAAGTCATGGCACAATTCATTATGGAACTCCCTGGCCAAATAATCAATTCAAGGGCTGTCCTTATGTATTGCCAAATGGTGATTTTTCGGAAGACTTTCATGAATTCGCCATTGTTTGGGAACCTAACTCTATTAAATGGTACGTAGATGAAACGCTGTTTTGTAGTTTAAATCAATATAGCGTTGCCCCTTATACATGGCCCTTTAATAGCCATCCTTTTTATATTTTATTGAACCTTGCAGTGGGTGGAAACTGGCCGGGTAATCCGGATGGTACAACTATATTTCCCCAAAGGCTGGAAGTTGATTATATTCGCTATTTCAAGGATAGTTCCACCAGTTCTAATAATCTCATACAGGCTGAAGACAAGTTTTCTTTTAAGGTTTACCAGGACCTTCAAGCACAGAATTTCGCAATAGAATCAGGTAAAAAGATTCAAAAAGTTAGCCTGATAAATATGTATGGGAGTACGGTTCGGGAGGAAACTCCCAATTCAACTCGACATCTTATAAATACAGCTGGTTTAAGTCATGGGGTTTATCTTTTAAAAGCTAGCTATGAGGGAACCGATAAAATTCAAAAAATTATTTTTTAACTCAAATTACAGCCACTATGCCAAGACTATTCATTTTCTTTTTTTTACTTTCTACTATTCTTTTATCTTCCTGCAGCAATGCGGATAATACTATTGATACTATGGCGATAGAACTTAATACCAACTGGGAGTTCCGGCAAGTGGGAACTGAGGATTGGATGCCTGCACAAGTTCCTGGATCAGTGCATACTGACCTGATGAATAATGGTATAATTGAAGATCCTTATTATAGATTAAATGAGAGAGATGTCCAATGGGTTGATAAAGAAGATTGGGAGTATAAAACCATTTTTAGTCTAGGTGGAGAATTTGCAAAGAAAGAAAAATTGGAAATCCTTTTTGAAGGGCTTGATACTCATTCTGATGTATTTCTAAACGGAGAGCAAATACTATCATCTGATAATATGTTCCGTGAATGGTTGGTGGATGTAAAAGATTTAATTAGAGAAGGTGACAATGAATTGCTAGTTTATTTTCATTCCCCTACCCGAATAGGCCTGGAAAAATATGATGCCCTGGATTACACCATACCAGTATCCGATAATGATCAGTCGCAAAATGGTGGCCTGGGTGATAAGCAAGTAAGTATTTTCTTAAGAAAAGCCGGCTATCATTTTGGATGGGATTGGGGCCCCCGATTGGTAACCAGCGGTATATGGAAACCTATCCAACTTAGAGCATGGGATGGGGCCACAATACGTGATTTATTTGTAAAGCAGGGAACAATTGACAATAAGGTAGCATTTTTAGATGCTATATTGGAAGTTGAATCCCATTCGGAAAAAACCGCCATTGTTACTATTAATATTGATGGCAATGAGTATATATCAGAAGTCGCAGACTTAAAAATGGGAATAAATACTATTAAAATCCCTCTTGAAATTACCGAACCGGAATTATGGTGGACAAATGGCCTGGGAGAACAAAAACTATATAATATAGAAGCTAAATTAAGCCATGACAAAAAAGTTATGTCAGAGAAATCAGTTCGAACAGGGATACGAACAATAGAAGTTATCCAGGAACCCGACAGTGCTGGGAAAAGTTTTTATTTCAAAGTAAATGGTCATCCTGTTTTTATGAAGGGAGCAAACTATATACCTCAGGACATTTTTCTAAACAGGGTTTCTCCTGATCGCTATATGCATATTATTGAATCTGCTAAGAAAACAAATATGAATATGATTCGTGTTTGGGGCGGAGGAATATATGAAAAAGATATTTTCTATGAGCTATGTGATGAGAATGGTATTCTTGTTTGGCAAGATTTCATGTTTGCCTGTGCGATGTTCCCTGGAGATAAAGATTTTCTTGACAATGTTCGACATGAGGCAATCGATAATGTAAAAAGATTAAGGAATCATCCAAGTATCGCCCTATGGTGTGGAAATAATGAGAATCTGGTTGCCTGGCATGGCTGGGGATGGAAGCAAAGCATAAAAAGAGAGCAAGGCGAAGAAGTCGCCAACATTATCTGGAAAGCCTATGATGACCTCTTTCATCACCTACTTCCTGATGTAGTTGAAGAATATGACAACGACCGCCTTTACTGGTCATCTTCACCAAGTGCAGGCATGGGAGAACCGGAAAATTGGGTAGCCGGAGATGTTCACTACTGGGGTGTATGGTGGGGAAAAGAACCATTTAAGAATTACAGGACTTTGATCCCCAGGTTTATGTCAGAATATGGCTTTCAATCCTTTCCTGAATTGAGCACGGTAGAAAAGTATGCAACCAAGGATGATTGGGATATTTTTTCCGAGGTAATGAAATCGCATCAGCGTTCCAGTATTGGAAATGGCACGATTACAACATATATGGAAAGAAATTACCGGAAACCTAAAAATTTTCCTATGTTTCTATATGTTGGCCAAATCCTTCAGGCTGAAGGTATAAAAGTGGCAATGGAAGGTCATCGTAAGCATATGCCATATTGTATGGGTTCCCTATTCTGGCAAATTGATGATTGCTGGCCGGTAGCATCCTGGTCAAGTATAGATTATTATGGAAAATGGAAAGCACAGCAGTACTTTGCGGAAAAGGCTTTCCGAGAGGTTCTGGTATCTCCAGAAACTGATGATAATAAAACCAAAATCTTTATTGTATCAGATAAACTTGAAGACCAGTCAGCCAAATTAAAAATGGTAGCAATGGATTTTGATGGGAATAAAATATGGGAAGATCAAAAAGACGTAATTATTAAAGCGAATTCCAGTGAAATTCATTATACCATTGAAAATTCCGATCTATTTAAAGGAAAATCACCTGCTTCCTTACTTTTATATACGGCTGTTACAGGGTCTAACGAAAAGATTATCTCTGAGAATGTTCTCTATTTCAAGCCAGTGAAAGATCTTGACTTACCAGCACCTGATCTTCAGTGGGTCATGAATAAAACAGAGGGTGGTTTTAATATTGTTGTTAGCGCTGATAAACTGGCTAAAAATATCTATCTAACTGCACCTGGAGTTGAAGGCTTTTTTAGTGATAACTTTTTTGATATTTTACCTGGTCAGACTGTTGAAGTTTCATTCGAAACAAAAGAACAGAATGAGAGCTTTGAGGATGTCTTACAAATTGTAAGTTTGGTAGATTCGTATTGATCTAAAGTATTACTGAATTACCTAAAAGTAGAATAATCCTCCCTTGCTCATAAAATACCAATGATACAGGGGAGTTTAATTGTTTGGCTGTGGCTGAAAGAAAATTATCCTCTAATTTTCCTCTAAAACAAAGCGTTATTTATTTAAAGTAAAGGTTTCTACCTTATCTCTGTTAAAACCAGCTACTATAAGTGGTTTTTTATCATCCAAGTAAAGCAATGACTCAAGCATTCCCTGTAGCATCAATCCACTTTGTGATGAAGTTTTTAAATCACTAAGAGGCTTACCATCTTTGCTCATTAAAATCAAACCCTTGTTTGCATCAAAATAGCCTGTAGAAATATCAAAGGAATAATCATTTCCAGCCAAAATTACATCCGGTAAATTATCCTTATTAAAATCACGTACAAGCATCTTCTTTATAGGTGACACCTGGGCAACCTCAGGCAATTTCTCCCACTCAAATGAATCTCCCTGGTTCCATAAAATATAGCTGGATGTTGTATTTGTTGTAAAAGTATACTCAATTCTTTCTAGCAAAACAGAATCTAGCATATCATGGATATCGCCATAGCTAAACGAAGTATAATCCTTGTACTTGCGCTTAAAATAGTTGGACTGCCCAGCCAGTTCATCAAGATAATTAATTGGATATTCTGTCATGACACCATTCTGATCTTCCCAGTAACCAGTTGATATTGGATCCAGGGTACCATTCAGGTCAAAATCTCCCGCATACAGCTTTAATGGATATTGATCACTTACTGTAAGACGGTGGTTTTCACCAAGATTACCTATTACATAATCATTGTCACCATCCTGATCAAAATCTCCTGATGCAATGGAAAACCACATTCCATGCATGGATTCAATTTCAGGAATTTCCTGGCTTGTAATCCTTTCCCCATCCATATTCTTTAAAATTGTAATTGAATTCCACTCCCGAGCAATAAGGAGATCTTCCCACCCGTCTCCGTTGTAGTCACTCCAGACAGCATCAGTAACCATTCCTAAATTGAACTTCATCGAACTTTGAGCATTATACTTCCCATTATCGTTGATTAATAACCAGGAGTCATTCGCAATGGGGAACATACCTATGGCTACTCTTGCACCTATAAACAGGTCCAGGTCACCATCATGATCAAAATCAAATGGCCTAACTACAGAGGCTGGAAAAGCCCCAATGGGGAGCTCAGACCTGGTGAAGGAACCCTTATTGTTTTCATACAGGTAATGCTTGTAGTTATGCTGTTGCATTTCATAACCTCCAGACAAGGCGATAACATCATTGTCTCCATCCTGATCCACATCTATAATTGCAAAATCTGACTCAGAAAACTCTTTTGTTTCAGTCAATCCCTCAATTTTAGAATTAATAAAACTGTTCCCCTCATGCAGATAAACCATGGTGGGTAATATATTCGTAGCACCAATTATTATATCTTCGAGACCATCTCCATTCAAATCACCCTTTTGCATACGAGGGCCAATCTGTGAAAACTTATGTGGAAGAATATTCTGGCCATAGTGAAAGTCTATAAAATCATTCTGTCGATGACTGTAATTTATAACACTGTCAACAGATGAAAAGAGCAAACCAGATTCTTCCTTGTTTTTGTTATAGGGTATTGAGTTCTTTTCATCCAATTCCACCATTTGATTCACCTCGATATTTTTAACAGTGGAAACATTGCTTGAAGCAGGCCAGGTGATTCTAATTGAATCAATTAAAGTTTTTTCAGATAAACCAAAATGAATAATGGGATCAACTGAGGAGATATAGCCTCTTGATAAGAAATTTTCCTGAAACTGGTATTCTCCGCCACTCCACAATTCTACCTTCGCACCGTAGGCAAAGGTGTTATCTTTCTTTCCATTGAGTTTAATTCTGATATAATTCGTCTTCTCTTTGTCTTTTTCAACAGTGTTGTTC
>JASJGS010000164.1:0-3390 GCA_033791445.1 Bacteroidales bacterium
TCATGATTTTTGTTTTTAATGTTTATAATAGGTAAACAAGTTTACGCGTGTTTTGTTCAAATATTATAAGTTTATTTTAAACAATAATGAACTTTTAAGCTTGAATAATTGTAGAATAAACAAAAAAGCCATCTCGAAAGATGGCTTTAAAGCCTTTAATATCTAGATATCCATTTATTTTAGTGGAGGAAGTATAACCTGATCAACCACATGTACAATTCCGTTTGAAGCTTTAATATCAGAAGTCATAATTCTTGAACCATTGATTTTCACGACATCACCAGAAACATCAATTTTCATTGAGTTTCCCTGAACATTTTTGGTAATCATACCAGAAGTTAGGTCTGATGAATTAATCTCTCCAATTATAACATGATTGGCCAGAAGTTTAATTAATTCTTCCTTATTGTCAGGATTGATTAGAGACAACAGCATTCCCTCAGGAAGTTTTGAAAAAGCTTCATCGCTTGGAGCAAATATTGTAAATGGGCCATCGCTTTGAAGTATTTCTGTTAAATCACTTACTGTTATGGTAGCAAATAAAGTTTTTAATTCTTCGCTTGCATTGGCATGCTCAACTATGGTCAATGTTTCGCTGTTATTACCTCCAGGAGCAGCATTTAAGTTAGCTGCAATTGAAAATACACCTAATAAAATAATGCTAAATAAATTCTTTATTGTTTTCATGATGTGTTATTTTAAAGTTAAATTTTCTAGTTATAAACGGTAAACAAGGAAATGGACATAATGTTCATTCTTTATCATTATTAATTAAACAATATAGCTTGATGAAGGGTGAAAACTATCGAAATACATAGCAAATTCATGAAAGCATTTAATAGCTTTTATGTCCTGGAGATAGGATAAGAACAGATTTTTAAAACTTAATTGATTCTACTGGTTGTTCATCATAATAAAATGTAGCTTCTTTATCCAAGCTTTTCCAAAGCTTTACTGATTCACTCCATAATTTCTTACCCTCTTCTTCATCATACACCTTATCATCCATGTTTTTTGGAATAAACATGTGGAGGTATTTGTTGGTCTCGCCTTGAAAATCGTCAGAACTGGCCAAATATATAATAGGTTGGGAGGCTTTGGTTGGTGAACGAAAAATTATTGAAAATATAGCCCTTAAAGCTATTCTTACTAGAAATGGAGTTTCCCGAATTATGTTTGTATTAACCGGCCCAGGGCAGATTAAATTCACCGGCAATAAGGTCTTATCTTTATTTATTCTCCTTGAAAGTTCAGTGGCAAATGTATTCAGCACCAGTTTGAAATAACTATAATTCGATATAGCTTTTGAAACTCCATACTCAAAATATGTCCCGAACTCCTGGTAATCAATATTTGAAGATCCCCTGTGTGAATCAGATGAAATGAAAATTAAACGTTGTTGATTTTTCTCATTAAGTTTAATTACCGACCTAGAGAGAAAAAGGTTTACGAGAATAAAATTTGAGAAATAATTCACAAGAAACAGCTCATCCTGGCCTGATTCTGTTTTTCGAGAACGGGGAGCGGCTGATGCAGCATTTAAAATAATTACATCTGGGGTTATGCTTTCTTCTTTCAATTGATTCACAAAAGCATGAATAGTTTCAATTTTGCTAAGATCGAGATACCTCATTTCAACTGCATTCGACCCACTCAATTTTTTCACCTTCTCTCCCGCTTCAGGAATTTGTCTCCTGCAGGCCATAATTACCTTTGCTCCTCTCTTTGCTGATTCCGTGGCCAGGGCAAAACCGAGGCCGGAATTAGCTCCTGTAATTAATACTGTTTTGCCATTAAAATTATCCTTTTCTGTAAACCTGTGTTCCAGTTCCTGTTTTCTAAAAAGATCGTAGAAGCCTGTTAATGCAGCTACTACCGGGTTATAAAATCTTCCTTCTGCCATGTCCTCAACTTTTCAATAAGTCGGTAAAAATATATAAGATTGGATTCTAAGCAAGAATAAGAAAGTCTTTTTTGCATCAATAAGTTTAAAGTCATTAAATTTAGATTTTCTTTTTCGGCCAATTGTTGACTTTTATGAATTAAGATATCCATTGACTATAAAACTGTTAACTGAATTAACTTTTAATCAAATGAAAACTTCATTTACAAGCCTCATATTATTGATTTTGTTGTTTTTTGGCTGTAATCAGCCGAAAAAATCATCAAGTTTCGATTCAGAAGCACTTTATTCAAAAGAATTCACAATTGATAAAAATACCCTCCAGGATAAAATAAAAGGAGGCTGGGCCGGACAGGTAATTGGCTGCACTTATGGTGGCCCCACTGAATTTCGTTTTTGCGGAACAATGATACAGAACTATACTCCCATTCCCTGGGATGAAAATCGAATGAAATGGTATTTTGATAATGCCCCTGGATTGTATGATGATGTTTATATGGATTTAACTTTTGTTGAAGTTTTTGAGAGAGAGGGATTGGATGCTCCGGCAATTTCTCACGCCAATGCCTTTGCAAATGCCGATTACAAACTCTGGCATGCAAACCAGGCTGCACGCTATAATATTTTAAATGGTATTATGCCTCCTGCATCTGGATACTGGGAAAACAATCCGCACTCAGAAGATCTTGATTTCCAGATAGAAGCAGATTTTGCTGGCCTAATGTCACCCGGTATGATTAACTCCTCAAGTGAAATTTGTGACAGCATTGGTCATATCATGAATTACGGCGATGGCTGGTATGGTGGAGTCTACGTTGCTGCCATGTATTCTCTGGCATTTATTTCTAAAGATATAGAGTTTGTGGTATACGAAGGCTTAAAAAGTTTACCTGAGCAGAGTGAGTTTTACAAATGTATTTCAGATGTTGTTATGTGGTATCACGAATACCCTGAAGACTGGAAAATGACCTGGTTTGAATGTGAAAAAAAATGGTCTTCTGATATTGGTTGTCCTGATGGTGTATTTGTTCCATTTAATATAGATGCTAAAATTAATGCAGCCTACATTGTAATTGGATTGCTATACGGAAATGGTGATTATGGGAAAACCATTGATATAAGCACCCGATGTGGTCAGGACTCCGACTGTAATCCCGCCAGTGCTGCAGGCATACTGGGTACAATGTTGGGTTATTCAAATATACCTGATTATTGGAAACAGGGTTTAAATGAAGTTGAAGATATTGATTTTAAATATACATCTATTTCTCTGCTGGATGTTTATGAGATGGGCAACAGGCAGGCCATACAAAATATTGAACGAAATGGAGGTTCTGTCAATCAAAACACTATAGCTATTAAGCCACAAAAACCTGTACCTGTAAAATTTGAAAAAGGATTTAAAAACCATTCTCCGGCAGGATTCTTACATATTGATCAAAGTCAAAAAATCTTAAATAAGAAAAACACTTCTTACTCTTTTGAAT
>JASJGS010000165.1:0-32321 GCA_033791445.1 Bacteroidales bacterium
AATCCTACTCCAACAGACTAAGAAAACAGAGAAACTATCCCTTCAGAAAAAAGAACCAAAAGTAAAGCTAAAACTGAGCTATAAAGAGCAACGTGAATATGATCAACTGGAAATTGAGATAGAAGAACTCGAGGTCCGAAAAATGAACCTGGAAGAATCCCTGGATTCAGGGATATCTGATTATACAGAACTAGAAAAAATCTCTCTTGAGATTAGTGATATAATTGGTTTATTGGATTCGAAAACCCAACGCTGGATGGAACTTGATGAGTCAGTAAGTTAAAGTAATTCTGAGAAGTAACTCATTTTAATGAATGACTACTCTTGTTGAGAAAACCTTGTCTGCATATACTTTTATAAAATAGACTCCTGGTTTTAATCCACTTCGAGTTATAATTATTTCCTCTTCGTTGTCAAAATCGTAATTCTTTACCAGTTTGCTGTATATATCCCTGAGTTCAATCTTTTTAATGTTACTAATACCAGAAAGGCTAAGACGGGCCTGATCGGTAAAAGGATTGGGATAAACGGCCAGGGATTCAGATAATATATCCTCCTGGCTATTTTCAACGGATTTAGACCAATAATGAACCTGTTTCTGGTAAACTGTCCATTGTTTCGAAACTTTATCCCAGGAGAGGCTTAATACCTCCGTATTATTCCCATGCTTGTCATAAATATATTGTTGATGCCCTCTGCTTACCTTTTCTCCATTTTCTTCTTCATAAACCCAGCTAAACCACTTTGTTTTCCTGCCTGAAGCATCATATTCATACTCAAAATGCCGAAGATTATCCCAGCTGCTACTTTCTTCATCCCAGGAGTACAGAAAGGTTTCTGCCAGCCTCCTGTCGGTATTAAACTGGTTGACTGTTTTTTGGGTTTGATTCCATGCCCCTCTATCTTCCCTCCATTCAGTTGATATGCAGATTTTTTGAAGTATGCTTATCTCATCCTTACATGTATTTCTTGCATTTACAATCCACTTTCCAGAAGGTGCATCCCATTTCTTAGAAGCATTTATTCTAATGGCTCCATTCCTTTCCAAAAATGTCTCATTCATATAGTTATTCTCCCAATTTCTGGAATACTCATTAAACTTAAAATCCATGCTATGAGAAAGTTTCTGATCTTCAGTATAGTAATTCACACCTCGGCTACTTTCTTTCCAGCTCCTGAAATCCTTATCCCAGCGATAATTTAACCTTTCAGTATCATTTTTATAAGCATTAAACTTCTTTATTTGCATGTATGATTCTTCCCTGCGATAAAAATCCTTATCAAAGCGATATCCAATCGTTTCTGCGAGTTTGCCATTGCTGTAGCTATATCTTGTGAAGGAAGTTTCAATCAAATTCTCATTTTCACGATCAATTAAAAAATGTATGGTAGAGTCCCTGAAATAACCATCACTACTGCCGTATTGATAAGAAAAGCAGGTGCAGCAATCGCCTATCAGAAATTGTGAAAACCCTGAACTACTCAGAACAAGAGTTATTATTATGAATAAAAGCTTCTTCATCGTGATTAGAATTTATACACACCAAAGCACACTCAAACAGTTGAATGTACCACAAAACCTATTTTACGGAAGAATAAATATAAGGTTTTCTTATAGATTCCAGGCTCAATCTAAAATGCCTCATTTATACCGAAGTAGATTCCAGAATTTGTACCGGAGCCTTTACCGTAATCGAGGCGAAGGATGGTAGGGTTCTTTTTTAAGGGTTTGAAACGAATTCCGCCCCAAAACTTGCATGAAAATTTCTAAAAAACTCATTTGTTTTTGAAGCTACTTCACCTCCTGATCCAAAAACAGCAATACCAAATTTTTTTGTAAGTCGGATTCTATACTCAAGTTGAAGAGAATACATTTGATTATCAATATATCTGCCGTTGTAATAACCTCGTCCTCTTATTCCTCCTCCAAACCATGCCATATCCTGGAATGGAACATCACCAAATGCAGACATAGTAAATACCTGCATGGCAAGAACATCGTCTTTGCCTATCGGGAAATATTTCCTAAAATCAACTTCGAATTTGTTGTAGCTATGTGTTCCTCCCAATAGCTTACTTACATATCTTCCCTTGAATTGTAAGAAAGTTCCCTCATTGGGTGAAAATACATTATCCCTGGAATCATGTTTAAATATCAATCCCAGCCCACTGATAATTGCCCCACTACTACCAGGAATAGTATCGGCAGCCAATTGACCACCTTCCAGGGTTTCAGTTATTATATGCTTTTCATAAATATATTCCAGTCCAAAACGTGTAGCACCTGAAACCCTTTTTAAAAGAGCAATATGCACATAAAAGGTTTTCATATTATATGACTCCCTCAAAGAATCAGGCATATTGTTGCCAATTCCCCAAAAGGAGTTTGGAAAGAGTTTATACTTGAAATCAGCATCAATATATAACCTACCCTTTATAAGGTAAAATTCAGGCTTAATATTTACTATCAGCTGTTTCTTTGAAGTATATATTCCAGTAATTAATAAACTTGACTCTCTTAAATTTATTACATCTTTTATATTTTTAAAGAAAAAGAGTGCACCTCCACCAACTCCAAACTCAGTTTCAGGAGTATAAAAGACAACTGGTAATGCCATAACCTGAATCTTTTTTTCTTTTCCAAGTGTATCAATTTTAATAGCTTGCTTATTCACGTCCTGCCCATAACAAAAGAGGTGGAAAAGAGATAAAATGATTGTGAAAAAGAGGATTCTTTTCATAATCCTTGATTATAATAAGATTATATTTATACCCAAACCAAAAAGGACCTGATTATAAATAAAATCTTCATGGGACAATTCTTTATTGGTTAAATCATGAACTTCGGCTCTGCCAAATACAAAGTTATATCTTACACTCATATCTATACTCATTCTATCAAAGGGTGAAAAAGAGTAGCCAACACCAAATAATACTCCCAAACCCTTACCTTTACTTATACGTTCCAAGGAAGTATTGCCAATATTTAATCTTACCTCATCCCTGATCATGGTAAAGGTTATTTCTGCAGGAATAAATACACCACCTTTTGAATTTGGTGATATATAATATCTAAGGTAAGGCCCAACCTGTAAATATTCCGATTCTCTATAAACAAATTCAGTACTGTTAAATCTTTTTGTACGAAAAACAACACCTACAAGAAATTTATCAATAACAAAATAACCTGCTATAACTTCAAAATTATAATCGTTTGAAATTCTGGTGCTCGACTGAGGTACAGTATCAATGCGAATAGCATCAGAACTGATAAAAATAGTAGCACCAAGTAAAACTCTGCCCTTACGATATGGCATTTGCTTTTCTGGCTTCACATCTGTCTTAATGGAGTCTTACGGCAACTGATCCTCTGGATGCAATTGAGTGCTATCCTGTCCATAGGAATTTTTAGACCCCATTAGAAGAATAAGTAGAATTGAAAATGTCAGGAATTTTGACATAAATTCATATTTAGGCAGTTTTAGTTTTCAATTGGATAAATGTGGTAAACAAATATACAATTTATATCCCCCTCAGCAAATTGGGAATAATTGATGCTTTCATCTAGAATTAAGTTCTATGTAATTAGATTTCTCACTTCGTTCGAAATGACAGGTGAATTCACTTCTATTGTTCGGTAATAAAGCCCCCAATCAGGCGTGTAAGATTGGTGCGTGAATCGATCACATCGTAAATGGCATCTAACCTCCTTAGAGCAGAATTCAGGTAAATAAGCTGAATATCCCTATAGTTAAAAGAATTTATAGCTCCCGTTCGGAACTTTTCACCAGCAATTGTCATATTTAGCTCTGCTGCTTCCAGACTTTCCTCAGCCACATCCAATAGAGCCACTCGAACTTCATGAAAATCATAAATATTCATAAGCTGGTTGGTAAGACTATGGGTCATTTGATCAACTTCCACAGTGGCAATTTCTTCATTGATGCGCGCCACTTCAATTGCTCTTTTACGTGTTCCACCGGTATAAATAGGGTAGGAGAGTAAAATATTCCCATATGAATTTAAACTATTGCCATTTGTAGGGTCTGAACCAACCCTGTTTATATAGGTCCAGTTATCGTTGACCCCCGCTGAAAGGTCAACAGAAGGGTATAGTTCACTTTTCTTCAATTTAATCTCATTTTGCTGAAGAAGAAGGTTGGCATATTGGTTCTGTAAGGTCTGATTGCTGGCCATCATTTTATCAAGCAAATCGGATAATTTGTATTCACCTGATCCAGGCACAAACTCCTCGGAAAAATTCCAGGTTTCGGATGGATCCTCCCCTATAAGAAAGTTAAAATTCCGTACAGAGTTTCGTACCACCATTTCCTGGTTCATAAACAATGTTTTATCATTCAGATAGACATTTTTTGCTTGCAAAACATTATAACTGGCCGTACTACCTATTTCATAGCGAGATTGCTCATAATCAAACCGATCCTTAGAAAGTTTCATTACATCTGCCAAAACAATTAGCTCTTCCTGCTGTAATAAAACGAGATAATATGCCATTATTACATCCTGAATGGTACTTTCAACAACTACAGCCAGGCGACCCTTGGCCAATCCTTCCAACTGATCCAGTTTTGCTTTGGTAACCTTCACCCTGAATCCGTCAAAAATTGTCCATCTTAAGCCAAGACCAGCAGCCAATCTATTTGAAGAAATATTCGCAGTATTGTTTACATCATAGCTATTGTAAGAACCTCCGCTAAAATCAATTGAGGGATATCTGCCAGCTGTACCCCACTCATTATTTACAATGCTTATCTCGGTCTCAGATTCAGAAATAATGATCCCATAGTTGTTTTCCAATGCCTTTTCAAGCGCCAGGGGAAGCGATAAATCTCCATCCTGGGCTTTGGCCTGCAATCCTATTATAAAAAAGGCTAACATCAACAATCCAATTATATTTTTAGCCATCAATATCCCCTTTATATAATTCATTTCTAAAATTCTTTATCACTTATTTAAATTACCCCTTTGCAGGTACCGAGCTAATACTATCCTCATACTTTTGTTTGCGCTTATTTTGGATAATTGCCACTTCAACATCTTCCCTTTCAGGTCTTATGCCAGTCCAGAGATATCTGGAATATACCCTTACATCATTCAATAGCATAATCAGAATGGGGAAGAATATAAGAATGAAAACGGTCCCAAATGCTACCCCATATGCAAGGCTTATTGCCATTGGTATCACAAATTGTGCCTGAACACTCTTTTCCAGTATAATAGGAAACATTCCAATGGTGGTAGTGATTGTGGTTAAAAGTATAGGTCTGAGCCTGACCATTCCGGCCTCAACAACAGCCTCCTTTACCTTTTTACCATCTAATAATAAGCCATCATATTTCGCCAGGAATACAATTGCATCATTAATAATAACCCCGGTTAAGGCCACAATTCCCCAGAGGCTCATAAGAGAGATGGGTTTCCCATGTATACCATGTCCCCAGAAGACACCAAGCATAGACAAAGGAATCATCATTAGTATAATCATTGTTTGATTTATACTCTTAAAATGCATGACCAACAATAAAATAATTACGACAAAAGCGATACCAAAGTAACGAGTTACTTTTTGAAGGGCTTCATTACTTGCTTTTTGCTGGCCTTGATAAGTATAGGTAATTCCTGAATACTGAGCCAGAAGGTTTGGCATGATTTCAATGCTGACTTGCTCCAGAATTTCAGGCACTGAAGCAAAAGGATCCACTGTCTCTGCTTCTACACGAATTTCACGATTTCCATTATAGCGGCGGATTGCAACTGGTCCTCTAACAAGATCGTATTCAGCTAATTCACTCAATGGATATTCTCCAGAATTTGTTTTAATCTTCATTTTCTCCATCTGACCTAGTGTTAGCCTATCCGATTGAGGATAGCGGACCCATACCCTGAGTTCATCCCGGCCTTCCTGAAGTCGCTGAACCTGACCGCCATAGAATCCCTGTCTGACCTGGCCCGCAATAGTACTTTCATCAAGACCAAGAAAATATGCCTTTGGTTTTAATTTCAATCGCACTTCCTGTTTTCCCAGTGCAATATTTTCATTGATGTCTTTTAAGGCGGGAAGTTCATCGAGGCGACTCATCAGATAATCTTTGGCTTCCTCCAATTCGAGAAGGTTTTTTGACATCAGGCCTATAGACACTGGAGCACCCCAGCGGTTTCGTCCGCCAACAGTAAATTTTCGTGCTTCAGGAACTGTGCCGATCTTTTTCCGTACCATATTCGCAATGGCATATCCGGTTAAAGGATATCCTTCAAGGTCAACAGGATAAACGTTGACACTTCCAGCATGAGCACCTGACTCCTGTCCACTAAAAGATCTACCAATGCTCACATTAACCCTTTCAATAATATCAATATCCAAATCGAGTTGTTCCTTCAAGTCTTCATTTACAGCCCAAACAGCATCTGAAAACTCAAATAGGAACTCTTCTGTTTGCTTCTCACCATCACCCGGAGTAAAAGCCACGTTAACTGTAAATTGATCGAAATCAACCATCGGAAAGAAGGTGCTTTTTATATGTCCACCAAAAAACAAACCTGCAGTAATAAGCAATAAAGCAATTGGAATTCCAATAACCGCATGGCGCCACTTAATTAGCCATATAAGTGAATGCTTATAGATTTTATCTCTTAGCCAGACTAAAAAGCCTTCAAAATATTTTTTAATTCCCTTGTGCCTGGCATCCAGACTCTTCTGACTTAGAACCCTTTGGTTACTAAGGTGTGCAGGCAATACAAAAAAGGCTTCGATGAGTGAAAAGAGAAGACTGAAAATTACCACCACTGCCATATCAAACATCATTTCCATTCTGGTACCACCCAGGAACAACAAGGGGGTAAACGCAACGATAGTGGTTGTTACAGAAGTAAAAACCGCTGGCAGCACTTCCATAGTACCATCCACCGCAGCTTGCATAGGTGTTTTACCCTTTTCAAATTGGGCATAAATATTCTCCGCTATCACAATACCATCATCCACAAGAATTCCAATTACCAGAATCATCCCGAACAAGGACATGATATTAATGGTTACTCCATACAAATTGGCAAAAATGAACATCGCCAAGAAACTAAAAGGAATTCCCCAGGCAACCCATAATGATAAACGTATACTAAGAAAAAGAGAGAGGGAAATTATGATAAGAACGATTCCTATCATTCCATTGTCCGTTAATAGTTTTAATCTACTCTGTAGAATGTCTAGAAATGCCCTGGACATGATAAGCTTTACACCCAAATTCCTGGAATTGAATTCCTCCATGTATTCACGGGCATATTCAGTAATTTCCTCTAGATCTTCTTCCGGAAGTTTTTCAACCCTTATGGATACACCAGGTTTTCCATTAATCCATGATTTATTGGAAGTTTCAGCAAATTTCTTTTTAACCTCAGCCACATCACGTATTCTCAGATAGCTCCCATCATCTTCTCCCCGTATGATAATCTCACCAATCTTATTTGGATCAGCACTTCTTGAACGAAGTCGAATTAAAAGTTCCTCAACATCTGATTTAATCTGCCCACCTGAGACATCCCGATTGTTCATCTGAATAGCCCTGGATATATCATCGAATTTTAAATTGTGACGCAGAAGGACTTCCTCTTTAACCTCAACTGAAATCTCTGGTGTGGGAAAGCCCGAAATGGTAATTTGACTCATTACCCCTGAATTAAAAAAGTCTTCTTCTATTCGTTGGGCATAGTTTTTTAATGTCATTAAATCGACATTGGAATTTTCATCCGATGTAAGCTCCATAAACAGTGCCATGGCACGAGATCGCTGCTTTGATACAATAGGACGCTCGGCTGCAGAGGGTAATGAAGAGATACCATCTACCGCATTTTTTACTTCAATTAGAATTTCATCAATAGGGTATTCTCCGGTTGTTTCAATAGAAACAGAAGATCGGTTTTCAACAGAGGTAGAGTTTATTTCTTTGATCCCAATTAAACCTCTTATTGCCTCTTCAATCCTTGATGTTACACCTTCTTCCATTTCAACAGGCGATGCACCCGGATACAAAACGGATACAGTGATTATCCGGCTTTCGGTCTCAGGAAAGAAAGCCTTCTTCATATTGATGTAGCTAAGTGTCCCTGCGAGGACCACTACAACAATAATCAGGTTGGCATAAATCGGATACTCAACAAATTTTTCAACTATTTTTCTCATACTTACTCCTTCCCTGGTTTGGCATTATCATCTTGCTTTTGAGGGGATTCGCCTTTTTTCTGATCCTTTTTTGGACCAGAACCCTGCACTTCAACAAGTGTACCCTCCAGAACATTAATAAGTGGTTGAACAACGATTACCTCACCAATTTCCAGGCCATTAAATATCAGTGTTCTTTCATTGGTCTTTATAGTATTTATGGTTCTTATCTCCAATCTTCCATCCACTACAGCAAATACTTCATTGCTATTAAAAACAGCGTTTCGCGGAATCTCCATTACATTTTCAACCGGATGTCCCGGAAATTCAACTGCAAGATATTCACCTTTTAGAACAACATGCTTTGGTCCGTTGTTATTTAATTGCACAAAAACCGCTTGCCGCTGGCTATTTTCATCCACAAACTGACTTTTTCTTATAACCTTCCCAGTCCATTCCAGTTCTCTATCTTCAGATCTGGCGGTCACCTTATCTCCAATTTTAACCCACATTATATCGGATATTGGCAAAAAAACTTCCAGCTCCAGATCATTGGTCTGAATTGCATGTGCAACCCGCCCACCCGTATTGGTATAGGCACCAACCTCAAGGTATACATCCGTATAAGTACCATCGAAGGGAGCATACACCGTGCGACGTCTTAATTGGAGCTCGTCTTTCTGAATGCTGTAATACTCTCCAAGTACATTCCGGGTAGTAAGAAAAATGCGCAATTTCTCATCTTTTATTTCAGGAAAGGGAGGCAGAGACCTATCGATACTAATGGATGAAAAGAATTCCATATAAGCTGCTTCTCTATCAGGAAAATCAAGTCGAATATCAGGAATTATATTGGCCAGGATATTTAGGTACTGGCTTTTACGAGCTTTTAATGCCAGAGCGGCCTCATCAGGGTAAACCACAAATAATTTATCTCCCTTTGAGAAACTGGATGATTTTTTAAGTGGAATAATACCTGCCTGTATTTTTCCTGATGCTTCAGCAATAATATCCACTTCCGCAATGGATGAAAGCCTACCACCTTCAGATACCGGGGTATAAATTGTGCTGTATGCTACGGTTTCTGTTTTTACAAATCTTTTTGCCTCTACTGGCGGACGCATGGGAGGTTCCTCTTTTAAGGAGATTAAATATTTCATTAAGCCATATGACATGCCTACAATAAAAAGTAAGGCAGCAATAATGACAATTCGTCTGTCTAATTTTCTCATGAAAAGATAATTTTATCTATATAACAAATTCAAATCCTCTTTGTTTGACAAAAATGCTTCAATAATTATTCCCTGGATTCGGATATTTTTGGACTAAGCTGATGATGCCTTATCCAGAGAATAATCCTATTTTACTTTCACGAAAGACTAAAAATCATATAATCAATTAAATACAACCTAAACCTTAGTCTTTATTTCTTCCCAAAAAAGAACGCACAAAAATATTAAAATTATCAACATTTTACTATTTAGATTAAATAAAAATAATACATTCGCATTGAAAATTCTTACAAGTATATTTTTATCTAATTTTGTAAGACAAATTATTCAAAGGAAATTGCCCAAAAAATGAATCCCGAACCCGAAATACCCAGAAAAAAAATAACCTTAACAGGTCTGGGCAATGCACTAAAACTATATAGATATATTAAGCCTTTTCGCGTTGAATTTGGAATTGGCCTTCTCTTTCTATTTGTATCGAGTCTTGCCAGCCTCGCATTTCCTAAATTATTGGGTGAACTGGTCAGTTCAGGCACAGAGGGAAATATTTCAGAATCAATTAATAGAATTGCCTTACTCCTGGTCGTAATTCTAATAGTTCAATCCGTTTTCTCCTATTTTAGAACAATACTATTTGTAAATGTTACCGAAAAGTCATTGGCCAATCTCCGGCAGGACACCTACAATCATTTAATCAAACTTCCACTTAAATTTTTTGAACAAAAAAGGGTGGGAGAGTTGAACAGTAGGATTTCAGCTGACATTGCACTTCTCCAGGACACATTGACCAGCACACTGGCTGAATTTCTTCGTCAACTAATTATCATTATCGGTGGTATAAGCTTGCTGGTATATACTTCGTTACAGCTAACTCTATTTATGCTGGCCATTCTGCCAGCCATTGTTTTAATGGTATTCTTCTTTGGTCGTTTCATTCGCAAATACTCCAGGGATATGCAAAAGCAGGTTGCTGAATCAAATACCATTGTTGAAGAAACTTTGCAGGGAATCAGGAGTGTTAAAACATTTACCAACGAGTTTCTTGAGATGGGAAGGTACAAGGAAAGAACACTAGAAATTGCCCAACTGGGGATAAAAGGTGGCCGTTACAGAGGAGCATTTTTTTCTTTTGTAATTCTCGGATTATTTGGCTCCCTGGTGGCAGTGATCTGGAAAGGAGCAGGTTTGTTGGGAACCGGTGAACTGGATTCAGGAGAGTTGTTCTCTTTTGTTCTCTATTCTGGTTTTATTGGCGGAAATATAGGTGGCTTAGCCAGTGTAATTACACGCATTCAGAGATTCATTGGTGCAACTGAGGATTTATTCGAAATATTTGATGTGGATGAAGAAAATATCCAAAAAATTAAAGAGATAGAACCCGAAAATGTATTAAATGGACAGATTAGTATAAAAGACCTTCATTTTTCATATCCATCCAGACCAACTGAAGAGGTTCTGACCAATATAAATATAGAGATTCCCAGGAACCAGGTTACAGCACTGGCCGGCCCCAGTGGTGCAGGTAAATCAACCTTTACATCCCTATTGCTTAGATTGCATGATCCAACCCTGGGAAAAATTATCTATGGAGGAAGGGATAGTCAGGAAATTCCCGTATCTGCTTTACGCAGACAAATTGCCCTCGTACCTCAGGATATATTTCTATTTGGCGGAACCATTAAGGAAAATATAGCTTATGGAAAGCCCAGTGCCAGTGATGACGAAATTGAAGAAGCAGCTAACAAAGCAAATGCCCTTGAATTTATCGATCGATTTCCAGATAAAATGGAAACTTTGGTTGGCGAAAGAGGGACACAGTTATCAGGAGGTCAAAGACAAAGAGTAGCCATAGCTCGTGCAGTTTTGAAGAATCCAAAGATTTTAATCCTCGATGAAGCAACTTCCTCCCTTGATTCAGAATCAGAAAGGTTGGTTCAGGATGCATTGGAAAAGCTTATGAAAGATCGTACTTCTATTGTTATTGCCCATAGACTTTCCACCATTCGAAAGGCAGACCAGATCATTGTACTTGACAGAGGTAAGCTGATGGAAAAGGGAAATCATGAGGAATTGATGAAATTAGAATCTGGAATCTATAGGAATCTGAGCCAGTTGCAGCTCACTTTTTAGGTTCCCATCTCTATGTCCTGAACTGAGTATAGCTACTTCATAGGTAATAAACCAGAATCAAAAAATAGGATAGTTAAAATTGAAAAGCATTTTTAAAATGATCGCATTATTTATTGGAGGATTCATTGTCCTGTTTGTTGCTGCTATAATATTATTTGTGAATTTCAGGCCAGACTTCGGCGGCAAAGCAAGCGAAGAACAAAAAAAGACATACCTGCTATCTGGAAATTATAAGGATGGAAAGTTTAGTAATCAGGTTCCAACAGATATGAATATGGATTTCAGGACCGGGATTTCAGTTATGCGTGAATTTATAAAGGGTACAGCCAATGATAAACCAGAAAGCAAGCTGCCTGTATTAAAGATAGACTCTCTTGATATTGTAAACAGAAATGATACAGTTACCCGCTTAACCTGGTTTGGGCACTCTAGTTTCCTGCTGGAGATGGATGGTATGTGCGTTTTATTGGATCCTATGTTTGGTAAAAAACCCTCTCCTCATCCCATGCTCGGATCTGCCAGGTTTACAGAGGAACTGCCCATAGACATTGATAAACTTCCGATGATAGATGCAGTTATTATTTCTCATGATCATTATGACCACCTCGACTATGGTTCCATAAAAAAACTAAAAGATAAGGTGGAATCATTTTATGTACCTCTGGGCGTTGCCTCACACCTTAAGAGATGGGGAGTTGCTGAAAATAAGATATATGAGCTTCAATGGGGAGACGATATCACAGCTGGAAAAATTAAGTTGGTCTGTGCACCTTCACGTCATTTCTCTGGCCGGAGATTAATGGACAGATATTCCACACTCTGGTGTTCATGGATTATTATGGGACAACAAGATAAAATATATTTTAGTGGTGATAGTGGTTATGGACCTCATTTCAAGGACATTGGTGACAAATTCGGCCCTTTTGACCTTGCTTTAATGGAATGTGGCCAATACGATGAGCGCTGGCATGAGATCCATATGTTACCTGAGGAAACTGCTCAGGCTGCGTTGGATGTTCAGGCAAAGCTAATGATGCCCATTCATTGGGGTGCCTTTAAACTGGCCCTGCACAGTTGGACTGATCCGATAGAACGCGTAAGCCTGGCTGCTGAAAAAGCAAACATAGCCATTACTACTCCACAAATAGGAGAATCTATTATCTTAAATGAGAATACATTCCCAACCAACAAGTGGTGGGAGGGACTTTAGGAATTGGTGGAATTTATCCCAAGTTGATAACAATTGTCCAGTATCAATTTGTTTTTTTGTGCATCAGCGCTGACCAGATTCTGAGATAAGCCAAGTTTTGGATATAGTTCACTTAGTTCTTCCTCCGTTTTTTCAATTTGCCGGATAACCGCAAGGCGGGTTGCTGAAATAACACTTAATTTATTACTTGAACCCAGGATGGATCTCATATACTCAAATAACTCAATTATAGCCCTGGCATCCGAATCATCAGAAGATCCCATACTTAAGAGTAAAACAAACTCCTTATTCCATTCTTGCCATGGAATATGTTTTAAACCCGACTCAGTGATCTGGACTTTTACGAAAGACCGAAAACGATCAATTAAAACTTTCATTGGCCCGGCCAGATGATGAAAATATACTGGAGAGGCAAATACAAGCACATCCGCATCCAGGATATCCTGACTTAAATCTTGCCAGTCATCACCTGTTATGGAGCAACGTCCGATTAGATTGCAACGAAGGCAACCATTGCAATGATCCAGCTTCAGGTCATTCATAAGCACCTCCCTAAAAATGGGAGAATTTGTTTCGGCACCCTTCCGAAAATGCTTTAGCAAAACAGAAGTATTTCCGAAGCGCCTTGGGCTTCCGTTAAAAGCCAGTACTTTTTTCATCTTTTCAGCTTTCATTTATAAATGATGTATCCTTGAAATAATCGCTCATAAAAGCGATTTTACCATCATTAAAGTGAAATAAGGTCATCCCGCTATTTTCATAGGGGCTACCATCATGGTGTTTTCCCTTATTTGTCCACACGGTGCACGCTCTTTCTTCAGCTAGAATAACTTCCTGAATAGTAAAAGATAATTCTGGAAATTTTCTTAGTAAAACTTTAATAAACAGGCTTACTCTTTTTGCTCCTGTCATCCTTCCACTTCCTGGAAAATCAAAAGTTACATCTTCCTCTAAAAAAGGCTCAGCAATAGATAAATCACGAGCATTCATTGCTTCAAAAACAATCTTTGCCAATTTAGATTTATTGTCGGTAGAATCCATTATTCTTATTGTTATTTTATTTTTCCATATACCTGAGGTAATCAACAATACCCTTAAAAATCTTCTGCGCCATATCCTGTCGAAATTGGGGATCAGCCATCTTTTCTTCATCTTTAGCATGTGTCATAAAAGCCTGCTCAACCAGAATGGATGGCATGTCTGACTGCCGGATTACGGTGTAATTAAATGAGCCAATAACCCCAAACCGAGATAACTTTAACTCCAACAATCGTTCATAAACATCTATAGCAAAAGGAGCCCAAAAAGGATTGTTATAGTATGTACTTGTGCCTGGTACCCGCAGATATCCACGGCTTGTACTAGCAGCATTTGCATGAATACTAACCAGCAGGTCGGCATTTGAAGATTGGGCAATATCCCTTTTTTCAATCAAGGACATGGTTTTATCTGAATCACGTACCTGAACAATCTCAGCACCCATGGCTTTACAAATATTTCCTAATTTAAGAGATAAATCCAGGTTGATATCTTTTTCCAGTAATCCGGATAATCCCATTGCACCAGTACTTTCTCCACCATGGCCAGCCTCAATGGCAATTTTCAAACCAGTTAGTGGTTTTCTATTCTGTACATTGTATTCTGGTGGGTATTTAATATACAATTGGAGTCTTTTCCCAACTCGTCGAACGGTATATCCCCAGATCTTTGCGGTATTCAAATTTACATATACCTCAAAGGTCTCCGGTGTAGTTTGTTTCCAGGTAAGTTTATCCACAATTTTACGTCCCTTGTGATGCGTAATCCAGGTGCTACTTGTTTTTGCGCCATACATAGTAATAATAATCCTGTCCTGATCCGGATCTGGATAAACCATATATGGAATCGGTTCTAAGTAGGGGATATTTACCACATCGCCTCCTCTTGATGGAGCACAAGACATATTTGTGATATAATACGGAGGTTGAACTGTTTCTGATGGCAATTCCTCGACATTATCCTGATGTATAATTCCATTTTCGATCTTATCAAGACGTATCCTATAATTTTCGCCAATTATCCCATTGGACTTCAGGATGATTCCAGGTCCCAATTCCTCCCTGATAGGACCTCCCAAACGAGTAGGCCCCATATTATAGTTAAGCCTGGAGTTTTCTTCTGTGATTTTCAAAAGGGGGAAGTCCTCCAAATTCAGCGTTTGGATAGTATTCTCCAAAGGAATTTCAAAACTGACCTTCTCACTTGAATCTACTGAAGCAGTCAGTTTTACTATAATATTATAGGTCTTTCCTGTCTCAAGTTTACGCATAGGCAATTTTGCCCGGTAAAGGCTGTAGTCATTATAATCAGTGCGTTCACAACCAATTTGCAGACCTGAAGGATTTACCTCGACTACACCAAATTGTCCTAGAGATCCTTTGAATTGGACCAAGACATTGTCTTCCGGAAGCAAGATAAGGTTTGAAGAAGGTTTAACAGAATTGCTGTCAATCCATAGAGGAATAGCCTTTTTTGTTTTATCAACTTCTTCATAAATAAATTCACGTTCATAAAATATTGATTCAGAATTTTGGGTTGATACACTTGCCCTGACTCGATTTGGGCCCTCCTTAAAATTTATTTTATTAAAGAAGATTCCCGTTTTGTATACCTTTAAAGGATCACTATTTATCATTGCTTTAGCAGGGTAATCCGTTTTACACAACAAATGAAAATCGGGTGTCTCAGTAAATTTTTTAGGCATTATGCGAAATTCTAACCAGGGAGAGATACGCTCAACCTGGTTTTCAGAGCTAAGTGCATATTTGTAGGGTATAGACCATCCCCTGGTAGGAAGAATATGAATTTGGTTGGAGGCTTCCATGAAAAGGGTATCCAATTTGTGTCTAACAAAGCCAATATTTCCATCAAGATCTGTAATTTTTATTCTTTTTTCAGGATTCAAAGTCACCTTCTGCCCAAAATGATTTCCAGGAAAAAGAGCAGATAGATTTAGTCCTACTATTTCATTTGGTCTTACAACTTTTAGGTCTCTTGGGAACTTGATTTTGCTAGTGTAGTGATATGGAAAGTTCCCTTCAGCTAAAATACTTTCCTTCAATCCTCCAGTAGGTAAAACCATTCCTCTACCTCCCGTTTCTCTATATACCTGTAGCCATTCGCCTATTATTTTCTCAGAGGATGTTGTGTCATTTACTATTATAGCAGGGAATATCTTTTCAGAGATACTTTTCTTTTTTTGATTTTCGTTTAAGTTGATTATGAAGTCATTATATGATTCTTTTCTACTAATGTCTATTTGAGGAACCATAAAATCTACAATTCCTTCCTCCATTAAACTCAGGGCCAGTGGATACTGATCCTCATTGCAAATAATGGAATTAAGCAGGTAGGGTTTAAGCAGCATAGCTTCCACAACAATATCCTCTAATAGGTCATTAAACTCAATACTATCTATCGATTGGGATTTTGCGGGATACCTTGACATATCAAAACAGAAACCATCTATATTGTAATTTTTTGTAAGCTCTATTATTATTTTTTTGGCTGAAGTTTTCATCTCTGCTATGGATGAATTGGTCAGTTTTGATTCTATTTCTAAAGCAGTTATTCCAAGACTCTCCAGATCAACTTCGGCATATATTTTCAATCCATTTGAATGGGCTGATTCCTCTGCCACATTTATAGGATTAAAACCTGAGGATTCTATTGAAGAAATCGCTTGAGTATTCTCAATATTAGATGGATAATAAATAACAGATTGGTTCCTAACAATTAAAAAAACAGTATTATAATTTGCTTCGGCTGTTTTCATCATTAGAGTCTCGATATTATCCTGCATAATATCCACATTCTCATCTAGCCAAAGTTCAGGATGTACAACAATAGCTCGCAATTCACTGTCAGGTATTACGATAGTCTCTTTCTCCCTGGGCACTGCAGGTATTACGATAGGATCTTTCTCCGTGGGCACTGCAGGTACAGCGATAGCTTCTTTTTCCTGAGGTTCTGGGGATAATTTTCCTGTTGTTTTACAGCCTATAAAAAAGCTGGTCAGAATAAAAAGGATAGGGATAAATCGGTATATTTTCATCTGTATAATAGATATTTCTTACGTATTTCTATAAACTCACTTACATCATTCTGACATTCATCAATTACTTCTTCAACAGTTATCCCAGGCACTTCAAGTTGTTTAATAAGGGGTGGGGGTGACCAAGTCAGGGAATCGGGATTGGTTTTTCGATAGGCATCGATAATATGAAGCGCTCCGGCTACCGATTTGTAACTACTGTAATCTGTAAGCATTATTTCCACACCACCACTCATCTCATTCCAGGGTTTCCCTCTGGGGTTGGATCCGGGATCTGCATTTTTAGGAATAAAATATACTGGCCTGAAAAAGGCCCCTTCAATACCCCTGCTATTTAGATCATTTGCTGCCTTTTGGGCATCCACCCAGGGTGCTCCCGTCAATAAAAATGGTTTGGTAGTTCCTCTGCCTTCGGAAATATTCATTCTTTCGAAAAGACACTGACCGGGATATACAACAGCTGTTTCAAATGTCCCCATATTTGGCGATGGCATAATCCAGAACAAACCGGTTTTATCCCAAGTCATGCTTCGTCTCCAGCCTTTCATCTTTATTACGGTCAGGTCAGTACCAAACCCTTCGGTTTCATTCCACATGGTGGCCAATTCTCCGTAGGTCATACCATGCCGTAAGGGGAGAGGATGACGAAATATTCTCCCCATATTTAAATTTGGACCTTCCACAATCTGTCCTCCCAGTGGATTGGGCCTATCCAGAACGATAAAGGGTATTCCCGCCTCAGCACAGGCCTGCATGGCAAACGACATGGAATATTTAAAGGTATACCAGGCTGATCCTACTCCCTGAATATCGAAGATAAGCACATCCAAACTATCTAACCATTCACTTTTGGGGGCATAAGAATCACCATACATACTGTACACAGGAATTCCGGTCTGGGGATCCAATTCTCCTTCCTGTATAATTCTACCCTGTTTTGCACCTCTAACTCCATGTTCTGCTCCAAACAATGCCACGAGATTTACCCCAGGCGTAGCAGCCAGAACATCAATACTGCTTCTCATGTCAGCCCCTACAGCAGAAGGGTTGGTAATCAAGCCCACTCTTTTGCCATATAGTAAATCAAGATAATCCTCTACAAGAACATCTATTCCTGGCTTAACGAGTGGTGCTTTGAAAACAGGTTTTTTCTCTTTCTCAAAATAACTACTTAGAATTTCGTCTAAAGAGGGTGCACTACTGAAAGATAGCTTTGAAATGGCTATTTTTGTAAGATTACTTTCGTTTCCAAAGCGATCCACTGCAGAAACCGCCATACTATCAATAGGAATCAGAACTTTCTCAATATCTTTAATACTATCTGCATCATTTTGACTCAGGTAATTCGTATTGATCTGGAAACCTGAGACTTTATCAGCCATCTTATTTTTTCCATGTATTTGATGATTCCAATTTGTGCCATATTTATAGTAGACAACCCAACGTGAAATTTCATCTATATCAGAATGATTCCAGGATAGAGATATGGTATCTTCATGCAAAGAAAAATCTACTTCCGGGGCTGTTGGTGCTTTGGTATCCAACCAGGGCATTGGAGGTATTAGAGCCTGTCGTTTATAAGGTCCATCTGATATAGCCTGAATTAATCCCGGGGAGGAAACCAGAGGACCTATACTCCAATGCACCGCTCCCGGACTTTCAGGCAACATCCCACGAGTAATCATAATCTGGTTGATGGTTTCATCAATTGCCTGTTCTCCCTGCAGCCTTCCCACACTCATTCCAGGCCATAAATGCCGTCCCTTTTTGTTTTCTCCTTCCCACCATCCAAGAAGAACTGGAAAACTCAATGAAATTCGGTTTATTGGCCAGTAAAGTTGAGGTGTATAATAATCGATCCAACCTTTGTTTAACCAGAGTCTGGCATCCGCATACAATACATTATGCTGGTCGAATCCAACTGTAATTGAAGGAGGATAATATGGGCGCCAAAAACCAAATGGACTCAGACCAAATTTCACATGTGATTTCTCAGATTTAATTCCATTATAAAGCCGTTCGATAAAAGTATTTACACTTTCACGCCTCCAATCTCCTCGGGATAATTTACCTCCTTCCTCCTGATATGATTTCCAGCTTTCATCATCAGGAAAATCTTTAAAATTGTTGTAATCAGGGTAGGGGTAAAAATAATCATCAAAATGGATTCCATCTAAATCATATCGTTTCACAAGATCCATAACTACATTGAATGAATGATCCTGGGTTTCTTGTTTGCTAGGATCAAGCCACCAATAGCCCCTTTCCAGTTCTAACACCAGTTCAGGTTTTAATCTAACAATAGAAGCATCCGTTACTTCACCACCGGCAACATGATGGGCACGGTAAGGATTCAACCAGGCATGCAATTCAAGACCTCGGTTATGTGCTTCTTCAATCCAAAATTCAAGTGGGTCATAAAAAGGCTCTGGAGCTTTCCCTTGTTCACCTGTCAGATAATATGACCAGGGTTCCAGATCACTTTTATACAATGCATCACAATGAGGTCTTACCTGGAAAATCACCGCATTGTAATTATTGTCAGCCAGAAGATCTAACAATTTCAGGGCTTCTTTTTTCTGTTCTTCCACAGGGAGGCCCGGCTTGCTGGGCCAGTTAATGTTTGCAACGGTGGCTACCCAGGCTGCTCTAAATTCACGTTCAGCACTGGCTGTTCTACCAGAGGGATCACCAGTTACAGCAGGTTTGGTACTTACACATTTTGTAAGTGTAATAAAAAGGGGTATAGTAAGGAAAATTAGAAGGGTTCTTTTATTCATATTATTAAAAAAGTTAGGAAATAACTTAATAATCGACCAATCAAGATAGATTTTTGAATGAATAAAATTAAGCAATTAATTGGTTTGATTAAAACTTATGACAGTTTTATAGTTTGGTTGAAAGAATATTTGTAATAAGAAAAAAAAGCCCGATAAACGGGCTTCTTAATGGTATTCTATTTCAAAACATTGAGATTGACCTTATTCCCATTTTTTGTTCTTCATGTATTCCACTGATTCTGATATCAAAGATTTAAGAACATCCAGGTCAAGATCATCAAGGCTCTTCAAATAAAGACATGATTTACCTGTTTTATGTTTCCCAATTTTTGCAAGGTATTGATCATACTTATCAAATCCCTGCATTATATAAACCGTAAGATTGTTTTTTCTGGGCGAAAAGCCTGTCAACATCCAGTCGGCTTCACGACCACTGGCATACTTGTAATGGTATGATCCAAAACCAATAATACTGGGGCCCCACATAAGGGGCTCTTCTCCGGTAACTTCCTTCATAATATTAAGAAGTTTAAAAGCATCCTTTCGCTTTTGCTCATTCTCAAGAGTATTCAAAAATTCTTTCGCTTTTTGATCAGTAGGTTTTGTTTTTAATTCAGCCATATTTTAGGTTCGCTTTTTCGTCCAGCCACCAAGAACAGCACCCCCTATGGTCAATCCAACCGTGGTAAATCCACCTGTTATCCAGGCCAGCCAGTATGGCTCCATGGCAAACATGCCTGAAGTTTTAACCGACATATAAACAAAGGCAAAACCAATAAGAAATCCATAACCGGCTCCTTTAGCAAGGGTATTTACATTCATTTGAACAAATAGCCAGGCCAGCACATACATAGAAAGTACTGCTGAAAAAATATTGGTAAACCAAACACCTATTCCTGCAGGATTGGCTTCAATTGTTGCCAGGTCTAATTCAACCATTTCCATCCATGGTTCACTAAAAAGAGGTCCGTACCACAGAAAACCCAATGCGAACTGCAATACTATGGCAACAAGTACTGCCAGATGATTAATTTTTAAATCCTTCATAATTAGAATTTTTGTTAATATTTATAAATACTATTCGAAGCAAATATAATATAGTTTAGAATAATTCCAAATAATATTAAGGAAAAAGTCAGAATGCTCATATGCTCTATTTCAATTTATTACAAGAGTTATTTGGCACCAGAATCTTCCAGGATGTCTATTACATCCTTCATATTTGCCAGTTTTGCATCATCAATTTCCTGAGCTCTTTGAAGAGGCGATACACCTGAATTTGTTTTGGAATTCACATCTGCTCCTGAATTGATAAGAATTTCCACTATTTCTGGCTGGTTAAGCATTGTGGCAAACATCAATGCAGTATTTCCATTTAAATCTTTTGCATTAACATCGGTACCATTCTCAATAAAGAATGGGATTACTTTCTTTTTTGCATTGTAAACTGCATTCATCAATACTGTCTTCCCCTCATTATCTCTGGCTTCAATATCACCTCCCTGGGTCAATAAGTACTCACATATTTCAATATTTCCCATCCCTGCAGCGACATTCATGGCTGTTCCTCCTTTATTCGTCTTCAAATTAACCTCAGCTCCATTTTCTACAAGGAGTTTTGATATCTCAAAGTGATTGCTCCAGACAGCAAACATAAGAGGTGTATATTTTTCATTATCAATCAAATTCACATCAAAACCCTGCTTAATGCAACTATCAACCTGTTCTATGTTTCCATGGTGGATAATCCTCAAAAACTTTTCAGACTTATCCTGGGAAAGTAGAATCTGGTTGGAAATCAAAACGATTGTAAGTAAAAAAACAAGGTGCTTGTCAAAAAAAATCTTCATTATAACTCACTTATATTTCTACACAATAGACAATTAGGTTATTTGGCAACAATAAACGAATATACAAAAACATCCTGTTTTAAATCAAATTTATTATAGGTTTGAAAAGGTACCCAGAATAATCGGTATATCCATGCCTGCATGAAATAAAATAGAGGCCAACAAACTATCCGTTTTTTGAATGATATATCCCCAAAGCAAGGCAAGAGGAAATAATACTATTATGAATAAGTATTGATCAGATGTATAACTGGCAGATAAATGAAGTACAGTAAATACCACTGCAATCAATATATTGGAAATAAATTTTCCAAAAAAGGGTTGGAGTTTTTTAAGAAATAAGCCCCTGAATAAAGTTTCCTCAAGTGTTGCATTGGCCAATACAAAAATGAGAATCCATGGAACCCAGGGCAAAATTCGTGAAAATTCCAGGTTCTGACCCTTAAATAAAGAAGATGCCATAAATATGGAACCAGCAGCTGCAAGAGTGAAGGTACTTAAACCTATAATGAGTCCCAGTTTCAAATTGCCTTTTTGTATATAGATAGATTGTAAGCTGTTGCCAGAAAGTTTAGTAAAAAGAATAATTACCATTAGAACTACAAAGCATTCATTTAATTTCAACAATGCAAACCCGGAAGGAGTATTTCCATCTACTCCAAGGGAATCAATCAAATAAACTCCCATAAGCCAATCAAGGGAAACGGCAATGGCCATAATTAATAGTCCAAGGAAAATTAGATGATACTTATTTAGTGAAGGGATTTTTAGAGTAAACCTGTATACAATAAGAAGAAAGGCAATCAGTACTATTCTACCAAGATAATCAGAAATCCTGTCAAGCAATGGATGCCAGGGGCTGAACACAATCATAATCAAGCTACCAATTCCTGCGAAGAGTATCGCTAAAACAATACGCTCGACCCATTCTTGGGAATAATAATGAGTGTTCTGTTTATTCATTTCCCTATCAATTATTGTAGGCAAAGAAATTAAAAATATGAACTACAATTCAGTAATTAAATTTGGGAAAGCAAGGAAAAAATGAGCACTAAATGGTGTAAATAGGATCCCAAGACAATGAAATTAATGAATGAATTCTCTACTGCTCAATCTCTTTCATTGACAAACCAATACGCTTTCGTTCCACATCCACCTCTAAGACTTTGACTTTTACATGTTGGTTTAGTTTTACAAAATCGGCAGGATTACTTACATATTCATTCGCCAGGTTAGATATATGCACTAGTCCATCCTGCTTTACACCTACATCCACAAAAGCTCCAAAATTGGTAATATTGGTTACAATACCAGGCAACTCCATCCCGACTTTAAGGTCCTGTATTTTTCTGATTCCCTCAGCAAATGAAAATACTCTGGCTTTTTTTCTGGGATCCAGGCCTGGTTTTAGCAATTCCTTCTTGATATCTTCGAGAGTAGCTATTCCTGTTTCCGAATCCACAAACTTTTTAAAAGATATGGTATCAATAATCTCCTTATTCCCGATTAAGTCTGTGACTGAAACGGAAGCATTCTTAGCCATCTTTTTTACTAAAGGATAACGTTCTGGATGCACTGCACTGTTATCCAGCGGGTTCTTGCCATTTTTAATCCGGAGGAAACCAGCACACTGTTCAAATGCTTTGGCCCCCATTCTAGGAACTTCCAGCAATACCTTCCGTTCCATAAAAATTCCATTATCCTTACGGTATTCAACAATGTTTTGAGCCAGTTGCGGGCCAAGTCCTGAAACATAGGTAAGTAAATGTTTGCTGGCTGTGTTTACATCTACCCCAACCATATTCACACAACTCTCTACAACTCTATCGAGTGATCCTTTCAGGGTATTCTGATCTACATCATGCTGATATTGACCTACACCAATAGATTTGGGTTCAATCTTAACTAGCTCAGCCAGCGGATCCATTAACCTTCGCCCAATAGAAATAGCCCCGCGAACGGTTACATCGAAAGTGGGGAATTCTTCGCGTGCAATAGGAGAAGCCGAGTATATGGATGCACCAGCTTCACTTACTATAAAAACCTGGAGGTCCTCTTTAAATCGCATTCTTCTAATGAGATTTTCAGTCTCTCTTCCAGCAGTTCCATTCCCAATCGCAATGGCCTGTATTTTATATTGCTCTATCAGGGTACTAATTTTATGCATGGCCTGCCTGTCTTGAGACTGAGGAGGGTGAGGGTAGATGGTGTCATTGTGAAGGAGGTCTCCCTTCTCATCAAGGCAAACCAACTTACATCCAGTTCTAAAACCCGGATCAATGGCCAATATTCTTTTTTCGCCAAGCGGGGCACCAATTAGCAATTGACGAAGGTTTTCTGCAAATACGCGGATGGCTTCTTCATCCGCTTTGCTTTTCGACATGGCAGCAAATTCATTTTCAAGAGAAGGTGCCAACAACCTTTTATAAGAATCGCTAAGGGCCAATTCAATATTGCCTGACAAATCATTCTTAATAAATAGCCGGGAAAGTCTTTCAAGCGCTTCCTCCTGGGGTGGACGAATGCTAACTTTCAGGAAACCTTCTTTTTCACCCCGGCGAATGGCCAGTAGTTGATGTGACTTGCAACGTTTTAAGCTTTCCTTATAATCAAAATAGTCTTTAAATTTCAATGCTTCATCCTCCTTTCCTTTAATCACCGCTGCAGAAATAATAGACTGTTTTTCAAAAAGGTACCGGATGATTTCTCGTGCTTTTTTATTTTCGTTTATCCATTCAGCAATGATATCCCGGGCCCCCTGTATGGCTTCTTCTATCGACTTTACATCAGCTTTAACAAATTCAGCAGCTCTTCCCTCAATATTATACTCAGTCTGAGCCATAATAATTTTTGCCAGTGGTTCCAATCCATTCTTCCTTGCGGTTTCTGCCTTTGTTTTTCTTTTTTGCTTATAAGGCAGATAAATATCCTCCAGCTCCCTGGGATCATAAGTATTCTCAATAAGTTCTTTTAATTCTTCCGTGAGTTTTCCCTGCTCTTCAATGGCCTTTAAGATGGTATCCTTCCTACTCTCCAGGCTCACATATTTGTCATGGGTTAGCTTAATATTTGAAATAGCTATTTCATCAAGGTTGCCGGTAACTTCTTTTCTATATCTTGCAATAAAAGGGATTGTGGCGCCTTCAATAAGCAGAGTAAGGGTTTTTTCCACCTGATTTTCTGATATACTCAGCTCGCCTGATATAAGGGGTATAATGCTTGTAGTCATTTTTAAATAATTTGTTCAAAGGTAGAGATTTTTTACGTTGAGTACTGATGTAGCAATTGGAATAAGGATGAGATATATTATTTCCAGTATTTAAGCTTTCAAATCAATTTCTTGATAGTTATATCTTACTCATTTCATATTAGAATAGCTATCTTTGATTGGATTAATAGATGCATTTTTAGGAATGAATTCAACCTTATCTTCATTTGGAAAAACCGATCTCAAGATTCCTCCGATAGTTTATGGTACGAGTTTCCTCGGAAACTTATATCGGGATATTGGTTGGGAAATGAAGCTTGAAATTATCAGACAATGGTTTGAAGCATCTGACTCAATGGTGGTCATTGATACGGCGGGGAAATATGGAGCAGGTTTGGCATTGGAAGTAATTGGAAAGGGCCTTGCTGAACTGGGCATCCCACCCGAGAAGATATTGATAAGCAATAAATTAGGCTGGTATCGAATCCCTTTAAAATCAAATGAGCCAACATTTGAACCTGGCGCCTGGGCCAATCTAAAATTTGATGCGAAGCAAAACATTGGCAAAAAAGGCATTCTTGATTGCTGGAAGCAGGGAAACGATTTATTGGGTGATGATTATTCAGCACAGCTCATTTCGGTCCATGATCCTGATGAATACCTGGCTGCTTCAGTTTCCTTATCAGATCGGGAAAAACGAAAAAATGATATTGTTGAAGCCTACAATGCTCTGTTTGATCTCAAAAAACGTGGTGAAATTAGGGCAGTGGGAATTGGAGCTAAAGATTGGGGAGTTATTCAGGAATTATACAAACTAATACCATTTGACTGGGTAATGCTGGCGAATAGTCTCACCATATACCGGCATCCTCCTGAGATACTATACTTTATTCATCAATTAAGCGAGGATGGTGTTGGTATAATCAATTCAGCCATTTTCAATGCAGGCTTCCTTACCGGGGGAGAATATTTCGATTATACATTGATTGATCCTTCACTTCCGGCCGACCAGGAAAGAATCGAGTGGAGAAACTCTTTTTTTGAAATTTGCAGGAAATTTAATATTGAACCTGGCGATGCTTGCCTACAATATGCGATGGCACCGGAAGAAATTCAGGCTGTAGCCCTGAATCCCAGTAAACCGGAACGCATTAAAAGAAATACTCAGATTATCGAAAGGCCCTTGCCAGTTGAATTCTGGAAGTCCTTAAAATCGAATGGTATCATTCAAAAAATATTTAGAAAACTATTGTAATGATCATTGACAGTCATCAACATTTCTGGAAATACAATAGTAAAGACTATGGATGGATAGGAGAGGATATGCATCCATTGAAAAGAGATTTTCTTCCCCCTGAACTGGACATGGAAGCAGAAAAATCAGGAGTAAAGGGGAGTATTGCTGTACAGGCCAGGCAAAGTATACTGGAAACAGAATGCTTGCTGGAGTTGGCTGATTTTCATTCAATAATTAAAGGCATAGTAGCCTGGTTACCATTAGTTGATTCCAGGCTTGAGAAGTATCTAGACCAATATTCTTCAAACCCATATTTAAAAGCCTTACGGCATGTACTTCATGATGAAGAGGATGATAACTATATGCTTCGGGATGATTTTAATAGAGGTATTTCTTTACTGAAAAACTACCATTTGAGTTACGACATACTTATATTTGAGCGGCATCTACCACAGACCATTACATTTGTGGACAAACACCCCAATCAGGTTTTTATACTTGACCATATTGCCAAACCCCTTATTAGAAAAAAACAGATTTCCCCCTGGGATGAATATTTTAAGACCCTGGCAAAACGGGAAAATGTATATTGTAAGATCTCAGGTTTGGTTACTGAAGCAGATCCTGAGAATTGGACCTGGAAGCAGCTCCATCCATACATGGAGATAGCTCTGGATGCCTTTCGCTCAGACAGACTGCTCTTTGGATCTGATTGGCCGGTTTGTCTACTGGGATGTAACTACAAAGATTGGGTCAAGGGAATTCAGAAGTTTCTTTTGCCATTATCGGAAAATGAAAAGAATAATATAATGGGTTTGAATGCCCTTAAAGTATACAGGATATAAATTTGAATAGCGCGTGAAATCATTATTAATAGCCAAACCGGGCAAAATTGAAATAGTCGATCGACCTATTCCTGATGTGGGTCCGGAGGAAATTCTTTTAAAAATAAAATATGTTGGGTTTTGTGGTTCTGACCTAAGTACCTACCTGGGTAAAAACCCAATGGTTAGCTATCCTCGTGTTCCGGGACATGAAGTGGCTGCTACTATTGAAGAAATTGGTAAGGAAGTACCCAAACAATTCTTAAGAGGTCAGAAAGCCACGGTAATTCCTTATACAAATTGTGGTGATTGTCCTGCCTGCAAAAATGGTCGAGATAATGCCTGTCGAGATAATGAAACACTGGGCGTACAAAGAGATGGTGCTATGAGCAGCTTCCTTGCCGTACCATGGCAGAAAGTAGTTATTGAGGATAAACTTTCATTTAAAGAGCTAGCACTAATTGAGCCACTTACGGTTGGTTTTCATGCCATAAACAGGGCTCAGGTCAATAAAAATGATCTCGTAATGGTATTGGGTTGTGGTATGATAGGGATGGGTGCAATAATAGGGGCCCTGCAAAGGGAAGCTACAGTAATTGCAGTAGATATTGATAATCAGAAAATAGAACTTGCAAAAAAAGTAGGAGCACAATATGCAATAAACAGTAAAACAGAAGACCTGTCAACTGCTCTGGCAAACAATGACTTCATTTCTGGGCCCAATGTAGTAATTGAGGCTGTGGGTAATCCTATTACATACAAGGCAGCAATAGAAATTGTTACCTTTACAGGTAGAGTTGTCTGCATAGGCTATGCAAAAGAAGATATTCCGCTAAGTACAAAATTGTGGGTACAAAAGGAGTTGGATATTCGCGGTTCAAGGAATGCCGCACCTCAGGACTTTGATGCAGTTATTGAATATATGAGGCAAGGGGAATTCCCCTACAATGAATTCATTACTAAGATTATACATCCAGAAGAAGCAGGAGGAGCTGTTGCAATTTGGGCAGAGAATCCTGGTCCGGTTTTTAAAATCCTCTTAAATCCTGCAGATTAGCTCTATTCTACCCGGGATACCATGATCAATAAAAAAATATTTGTACATTTACTTTCCATTCCAAATTCAACAAACCGAAAATTAATTCAACATGAAAACATCAAGACGAAGCTTTATTAAAACCGGTGCGCTTACAGTTATTGGTACTTCCCTCTTTTCTCAAGCCCTCTTTGCTGCCAAAAAGAAGGCTGAAGTAATAGGCATACAACTCTATAGTATTCGAGAAGATATGGGAAAAGATGCTCTGGGCACCTTAAAGCAACTGGCCAGTATGGGTTATAAAAATGTTGAACATGCCAATTATGTTGATCGTAAGTTTTATGGTTATAGTGCGACTGAGTTTAAGAAGATATTGGATGACCTGGGTATGAAAATGCCAAGTGGCCATACAGTACTACACTCAAATCAATGGGATAAGAAGAAAAAAGACTTTACCGATTCCTGGAAGTATACCATTGAAGATGCTGCTACCTGTGGTCAGAAATTTGTTGTTTCTCCATCACTGGAAAAAGATCTGAGAACCTATGAGCCATTTATGGAATTTATGGAGGTATTTAACAAAAGTGGTGAGCTCTGCCAGAAATCTGGAATGAAGTTTGGTTATCACAATCATGATTTTGAATTCAGCCTGAAGTTGAACAATGTGACTATGTTTGATCTACTCATGAAAAACACTGACCCAGACAAGGTATCCATCCAGCTGGATATTGGGAATATGTATATTGCTGGAGCCAAGGCAATTGATATACTCAACTCTTACCCTGGAAGATTTGAGACTATTCATGTGAAAGATATGATTCAGAAAAAGAATGGTGCAGAGGGCTTTGAAAGCACCATTCTCGGTGAGGGACTTATTGATCCTGAAAAGGTGATGAAATTAAGCAAGAAAGAGGGAGGAACCTGGGTATTTATTATTGAGCAGGAATCCTACCAGGGAATCGCCCCATTAGATTGTGTAAAAAAAGATTTGAAAATTATAAATAGCGGGGCTTAAATCTTAATTTTATTAGTTGCATCTTAATTCCTTAAATCCCGAATTATTACTCTTTTATTCCCCTTTAGGGGGTGTTATAATCAAATTTAGCAACTGATATTTGTATTCTATTATATTTAGAGAAAAAAATGGAAAATACCTCTGGATCTACCAATAATTATTCCACGCCCGGCCTGGAAATTGCTGTATTCATAATTGTTATTGCCGGAGTTATGGCCGCCAGTTCCGTAATAACACCCTTATTGCTGGCACTTTTCATTAGTATTATTTGTTCCGGACCCATTTCCTGGTTAAGAAAAAAGAAGATTCCACAAGGATTGGCTATTGCTATAGTTTTTATTGGAATCCTCGCTATTTTTTGGGGATTTGGCGAAATAATAGGTTCTTCCCTGTCCTCTTTTTCTGATGAGTCTGCCCAGTATGAGGAGAATCTAAAGGAAATGGGGAATACTATTACAAACTTTTTAAACAATAAAGGAATTCATATATCTACTGAAGAGATATCTAAGAATATTGACCCATCAAAGGTTATGAGTCTTACCTCAAATATTCTGGGGCAACTGGGCGGTATTATGAGCAATGCCCTGACCATCATTTTCCTGGCACTATTTCTTTTATTAGAAATGGATAGTATTGGATTAAAAGCCAAGGCAATAGCAAAAAGTACCAAGTATACTCTTTCTTATCTCAATACCATAGGAGACAACATCAGGCATTATCTATCTATTAAAACTGTAACAAGCCTTGCAACAGGTATATTAATCTGGATAGGTCTGGCCATTATTGGTGTAGAGCATGCAATAATCTGGGCTTTAATCGCTTTTCTTCTAAATTTCATTCCTACAATTGGTTCAATTATAGCAGCCATTCCTGCCGTTTTGTTTGCCCTAATACAATTGGGTTTTGGAGGGGTCATCTGGACAGGTATAGTGTTCATTGCGGTGAACATGATAATTGGAAATATCGTTGAACCCAAATTAATGGGAAAAGGTTTGGGTCTGTCCACTTTTGTTGTCTTTGCCGGTTTGTTATTTTGGGGATTTGTTTTGGGTACTGTAGGTATGTTTCTATCTGTCCCTCTTACCATGTCGATTAAAATTATGCTTGAGCAAAGCCCTAATACAAAATGGTTGGCAATACTACTGGGCACTGAAGAAGATGCCACTAATGAACTGAATGATAAAAACTTACTGAAATAAAGTCAATAGAATTGGCTGGTCTATAATGGGATTATTTCCAGGATCTTATAAATTCGATGCAAACATGCAATTCATAAAACATTTGGATTGCATATTTACCTCTATAAAAATACCACTTTTATTACACTTTTGGGTCTTTCATTTTTCCATCATTCTTAGAATATTTGTATAACTTAATTTATAAATTTTTATGATTAATGAAGTGAGATATTTGAGTCGAAATTTTGCACTTATTGGCCTAATTTGCTATTTAGTGGGTAGTTCACCTGTCAATGCTCAGGAGAATGAAAAAGTCGATACGGCAAAAGTCCAGGTTGGATACAACAAACCTTTAGATTCTCAGATGGTCAAGGACTCTATTGATGTCCAAACAGATGTTAGTCCCCTGGATATTGGAAGTGGCAGAGGAATATTTATACTGTCTTCTGATAAATTGATGCAATTGAGAATTCTTGGTTCCGTGCGTGCTCTGCTTAATTACAGCGGCCAGGAACTGCAGAATATGGGGACATTCAACCCATATGAAGTCCCCACAAATACAAATGGAATCTCACCTAATTTTTATGCCGACCTGGCTCAAACAAGAATTGGCTTTGAAGTAACCCGACGCACAAAGCGATTGGGTGATATATTTATTCGGATCGAGACAGACTTTAAAAGCTCTACAAATAATTTAAGGATCAGGCATGCCTATGGTCAATCAGGTAAATATTTAATTGGAAAAACCTGGTCCTTATTTAGCAATGTTAGCTTTACTCCAGCCACAGTGAGTACTGATGGAGCGGTAGGATCGGTTTTTTTACGAACCCCCCAAATCAGGTATACCGGTAAGATTAAAGAAATTGTTGGTTTTGCTGCAGCCATAGAGTACTCTACTCCAGATTTAGAAATACCAGACTCTCTCAATGTGACGCTATTGCAGGTTATTCCCGATTTTACAGGACGATTTACATACAAAGTCGGCTCCTTATCATTGCAGGCTGCGGGAGTTATTACAACGATGTCAGGAAGAGATGATGAAGGAAACATTAACTATTCCATCGGTCTGGGTGCTTCAGTATCAGGTAAATTTAATATAAGTGATAAAGAGAATCTTCTTTTCACATTTACTACTGGAAGAGCCATTTCTCACTTTTTAGATGTTTTTAGCGGGAAGTTAGTTGATGCATCCTATAACCCGGATTCACAACAATTTACTGCTACCATTTCCACAGCCGGATATGTTTCATACAGCCGTGATTGGAAACACAATATTTCATCCTCAGTGTCTGCAGGAATTGGATCTTTGCAGGTCAGAGATTACCAAGCGGACAACTCATTCCACTGGGGTTATAATCTGCTGGCAAATGCATTCTGGCAACCCGTTGACGGGGCACGCCTGGGAGCAGAATTTGCATATGGACAGCGTTTTAACAAATATGGAAGCAGGGGCATGGCGAGTCGTGTTTCGATGCTATTGTACTATGATTTCTAAATATTGGATATATATTATTATTTATTAATTAAATTTTTAAGTAATAAATACAAACTGAAATATGTTATTTATTCTTTCTACCATTTTTATTACGCTGGCCCTGGTATTCTACTCTCTGGGAGTTTGGGCAGAACGAATAGCCCGATATTTAAAACCATGGCATGTTGTAGCATTCTGGATTGGATTTTTTTTTGATGTAGCTGGTACATTCCTTATGCATTTGATGTCAAAAGGTCATTTTAATCTATTTGACTTTCATACATTTACCGGTCAGCTGGCCCTTTGGCTGATGTTGGCACATGCCATCTGGGCAACTCGCGTAGTTAAAAAGAACCAGAAAGAACTCAGAATAAAATTTCATAGGTACAGCCTGATAGTATGGCTTATCTGGCTAATACCTTATATCGGTGGAATGTTTATGGGAATGCATACCTAAAATAACAGCAGGAATGAAGGATTTTAAAGCTTGAAAAGCAACTAATCCTTATTCTCTTCGTCAGTTTCATTTACTTCCAATAATTTAATCCCATTGGGAGTTATCTCCAATCTCTTCTGCTTGTATAAGGCACCTACAACCTTCTTAAACACCTTTTTACTCATTCCCAGGGTATTGGAAATAGCTTCAGGGGGACTTTTATCATTTAATGGAAGCTGTCCTTTATTGGCTTCAAGTGCCTCAATAAGTTTTTGTAAATTATCGTCAACAGCTCTATATCCAAAACGATGTAAGCTAACATCAACTTTATTATCGTCTCTAATCTTTTTAACAAAACCAATCAAATTATCGCCAATATTGATCTTCTCAAATATTTCATTTTTAAATAGCATTCCCTGGTACTTACTATTGACAATAACGCTGT